>JAZQBW010000096.1:0-28593 GCA_045545895.1 Faecalimonas sp. | reverse complement strand
GGACCGACTTTTGTTGCCAAATACAACGAAGTGCAGGACCCGTCCTATTTTCTTAAGAATGTACAGTCTGTGTTTGCAAATGACGATTTGACCATTGTTAATTTCGAGGGTACTCTCACCAATCTGACAACACGACAGGATAAGGAATTTGCGTTCCGAGGTGACCCAGAATATGTGCAGATTTTGACGAGCGGCTCTGTAGAAGCAGTGAATTTGGCCAACAATCACAGTAGGGATTATGGCATGCAAAGCCTGGAGGATACAAGAAACTATCTAACAGGGGCAGGGGTTACCCATTTTGGATATGATCAAACGGCGATTTACGAAGTGAAGGGCGTGAAGATTGGATTGATTGGTATCTATGTGCTTCCGGACGGGCTTGGTCGTATGCAGCAACTCAAAGACCATATTCAGAAGGTGAAGTCAGAAGGGGCAGTGATTACCATCGTGAACTTCCACTGGGGAATTGAGCGGGAATATTATCCAAATGATGTGCAGAAACAGTTGGCTCACGCCGCCATTGATCAGGGGGCAGATTTGGTTATAGGGGAACACCCGCATGTGCTTCAGGGAATCGAAACTTACCAAGGGAAGAAAATCGTGTACAGCATGGGGAATTTCTGTTTTGGTGGAAATAAAAATCCAAGCGACAAAGACAGCATGATTTTCCAACAGACCTTTGCCATTCGAGACGGAAACATCCTGTCCTATGAAGATTTCAAGGTGATACCGTGTTCCATTTCTTCTGTAACAAATGTAAATAATTATCAGCCTACTATTTTAGAGGGAGCAGAGGCTGAGCGGGTTTCAAATAAGATTAATGAAATTAGTGCAGGCTTGTCTGAGTAAATAAGAACTATCTAAAATGTAAAATAAAAATAAATTCCATAAAATATAAGAGGACAGCCTTGTGAAAAAATGGTACATATTGTATATTTGTTGATGTCACTTTATACAATAAAAGTAGTTGTTCGAGAAATATTAAAGGAGAGCATTGACTTTATGCTACAAATAAAAAACATATCCAAACAATATAAGACAGGAGACTTGGTTCAACACGCATTAAACGATGTTAGCTTGAATTTGCGAGATAATGAGTTTGTGTCTATTTTAGGACCATCTGGTTCCGGGAAGACGACACTGCTCAATATCATTGGTGGATTGGACCGTTATGATAATGGGGATTTGATTATCAACAATGTATCCACAAAAGACTATGAAGATAGAGATTGGGATTCTTATCGAAACCATACCATAGGTTTTGTTTTTCAAAGTTATAATCTAATACCTCACCAGACAGTGCTTGCCAATGTGGAATTAGCGCTTACTATTGGTGGTATTTCAAAAAAAGAGAGAAAAAAGAGAGCACTAGAAGCTTTGGATGAGGTTGGGTTAAAAGAACAGGCTCACAAAAAACCGAATCAGATGTCCGGTGGGCAGATGCAAAGGGTTGCCATTGCCAGGGCACTCGTAAACAATCCAGATATCCTTTTAGCAGACGAACCGACGGGAGCGTTGGATACGGAGACCAGCGTTCAAGTAATGGAACTTTTGAAAAAAGTAGCTCATGACCGTCTGGTTATTATGGTAACTCATAATCCGGAGTTAGCGGAAGAATATTCTACCCGTATTGTTCGATTAAAGGATGGAAAAATTATCGATGACACAGACCCATTTGAGATACAGGAAGAAACATTACAATTACCGGAGTACAAGAACTTGGGGAAGGCATCCATGTCGCCTTTGACAGCGCTTTCGCTTAGTTTTAACAATCTGTTGACAAAAAAGGGGCGTACCATACTGACAGCTTTTGCAGGTTCCATTGGAATTATCGGAATTGCTCTTATTTTATCTTTATCAACAGGATTCCAGAACTATATCGATAAGATACAGGAAGATACACTGACATCCTATCCTTTAACAATTACATCTGAGACTGCTGATATGACTTCTGCGCTGCTTTCCATGGTGGCTCAGTCAGGAGAAAGCAGTGGAGATGATGTTGTCAGAGAACGCAAATATATGAGTACCATGTTTGCGGAAATCGGTACTAATGATTTACGTTCCTTGAAGGCTTATTTAGAAGACCACGAAAAAGAAGTAGAAGAAAATGTGTCTTTGGTTCGCTACCAGTATAGTGTGGTGCCGATGATTTACACTATTGACAGCAAGGAAGAGATTACACAACTCAATCCAAGTACTATGCTATCGTCTCTTAGCGGTGGAAATTCCGCGAGTACCATGATGATGTCGGGAGCGGGTGGCTCTGTATTTAATGAAATGATTGAGAACCATAAGGAAATGAAAGACGAGTACGATATCTTGGCGGGAACGTGGCCGGATAAGTATGATGAAGTGCTACTGGTACTGCCAGAGAAAAATGGTATGCCGGATATATTGGTTTACAGTTTAGGGCTTCGCTCCAGCGATGAACTTGCAAGCATGCTTTCTAAAATAATGGCGGGAGAAGCAGTAGAAGATACAGGAGAGGCACTGGAATTTACCTATGAAGATTTGTTGTCTCTTCCATTAAAAGTTGTGGACCCAACTGATAAATACAAATACAATGCAGAGTATGACATTTATGAAGATATGTCAAGCGATAAAGAGTTCATGCAAAATGTGTACGACAATGCTTTGGATTTAAAAGTAGTTGGGGTGGTGTGTGCAAAGGATGGAGCATCTTCAGCTAGTCTGAGTCCGGGAATTTCCTATACAAAGGAATTGACAGAGTATGTGATAAATCAGGCCGCAGACTCTGAAATTGTTAAGAAACAACTGTCAAACCGTGAAGTCAACGTATTCAACGGGAAACGCTTTGATGATAAAAGTGAAGAGGCTGGTTTGAACTTCCAGGATATGATTACCATCGATACGGATGCTCTGACTGCCGCCTTTGGAGGGAATATCAGTGAATCGGATATAGAGGCTATGACAAAGGGATATATGGAGGAAATATCTTCGTCTATCACAGCAGATACATCTGGTGCAAAGGCTACGTTTCAAGGTACGCTGGCAACTCTGGGAATGAACTTGTTAAATGAATATATTGATGAAAATAAAGACCCTGTAACCGGAGCAGCAAAGATGCAGGCAAATCAGGTAGGGGATGTGGTAAAGTCCTTTATAGCCAAGGAGTTTAGCCAGAAGTTGCTTTCGGATTTGGAAACCAAGTATATTGTTCCGAAATCAGTCTTTGAGGAAATCTACACTCAGCTGCTACAGGGAATGCTGCAGGGGTATATTGGTTTGGCATCCGGCGGTGGAGAAGAAGCAGGAACTGCCATGACATCAGAAGAGGCAGAAGTATTTGTTATGGAGTATTTGGATGACAATACCAACTATACTGCAGAGCAAAAGCAGATGCTCTCGGGGTTCGTGTTGCAATCTTTTCAATTAATGCAAAGCAATATGAGTATGTTAGAGAATATGGCGCCGGAACAACTGGATGCTGCACTAGATATGATGCTGGGTCAGGATAGTATGAAAGTTGCTTTGGCAGCTATGGAGCAGCAATCTGGTATCCCACAGGAGCAACTTATTTCCACATACAAATCAGTGATAGTTGCGCTTTTGGAGGCGCAGAAAAATGGCACAGAAGGTGGTGCTGAAAGTACAGAAAAAAGTGCATATTTTACCGAGGAAATTGTAACGCCATTGATTGAGAAGTCTCTGGAACAAGAACAAATTGGGCAGGTTTCGGATACTATGGCACAGACTATGACGGAAGCTGTCATGCAAGTACAGATTATGACAAAGGTTGGAGAACTGACAGGAAAACTGATGTCAACCATGGCTGAGGCGTTTAATGTAGACCCAGATAAATTTGCAGAAGCCTTCCAATTCAATTTAAATGAAGAGGAGGTGGCACGCCTTATGGCAACTATGTCCTCCAGTGGTGTGGAAAAGAATGCAGATACGAACCTGGTGTCGTTAGGATATCAAGACTTTGACAAACCGTCTGCCATTTCTTTCTATTTTAAAGATTTTGAATCTAAGGAGAAATTTGTGGATTTCTTAGATGCGTATAATGAGAAAATGGAGAAGGAAGACGAGGAACGAGTGGTGAAATACACAGACCTTACTGGAATCCTAATGTCTTCGGTAAAGACAATTGTAGACAGTGTAAGTTATGTACTCATTGCATTTGTCAGCATTTCGTTGGTGGTATCTTCTATTATGATAGGAATTATCACATACATCTCTGTGCTGGAACGTACAAAGGAGATAGGTGTACTCCGTGCAATTGGAGCATCAAAGAAGAATATTTCTTCTATATTTAACGCAGAGACTTTCATTGTGGGATTGTTTGCAGGACTCATTGGCATTGGTGTGACTTTAGCCTTAGTTCCGCTGATTAATTATGTGATACACTCCCTGACCGGGAATACAGATATCAATGCAATGCTTCCGACCAGTGGAGCAACGGTGCTTGTTATATTGAGTGTGATATTGACTTTGATTGGTGGACTGATTCCATCCAAACAGGCAGCGAAGAAAGATCCGGTACTGGCACTTCGAAGTGAATAAAAGATTGAGGAGATGCTTTGGCATCTCCTTTTTGAATTGGCACAAAAATCAGTTCCTTCCATATCTTAAAGTAGAGTGACTTATAAGGAGGCAAAGCCATGCCTATTTCAATTATGTTAGATGCAGGTCACGGTGGCCGTGATCCAGGAGCAGTTTATAATGGAAGGCAAGAAAAAGACGATACTCTTCGATTAGTAATGGA
Organism: Faecalimonas sp.; assembly: GCA_045545895.1. Taxonomy (GTDB): domain Bacteria; phylum Bacillota; class Clostridia; order Lachnospirales; family Lachnospiraceae; genus Faecalimonas. The sequence goes on along the minus strand of JAZQBW010000096.1, from coordinate 23,861 downwards.
AATTGGAGAAATTTTGCAAAACAACGGAATTGATGTACAGTATACGAGAACAACGGACGTTTACGAATCACCATACCAAAAAGCCATGGAAGCAAATGAGGCAGAGGTAGATTATTTTATTTCTATTCATCGCAATTCTTTTCCAAGACCAAACGAAGTGAATGGAGTAGAAAGTCTTGTTTACAACAAACAGGGAATTAAGTACGAATTGGCGCAGAATATTAATGCTCAGTTGGAAACAGTCGGGTTTGTGAACTTAGGCGTGCAGGCAAGACCGAATCTGGTAGTGCTTCGTCGTACACAGATGCCGGCAGTGTTGGTGGAAGTGGGATTTATTAATTCAGATGTGGATAACCAGTTGTTTGATGATAATTTTAATGACATCGCATTAGCAATTGCGGAAGGAATCTTGGATACGTTAAATAATTTTGATTATGAAGAGGAAGAATGGTACTCTGTACAGACGGGGGCATTCCGCAATCGAAGATATGCAGAAAATTTATTAGAGGAATTGCAGGAAATGGAGTTTCCGGCACGAATTGACCGAGAAGATGGCTTCTATCGAGTGAAAGTTGGGCGTTATGCGAACTTAAACGAAGCGGTTTCTATGGAACAAAGATTAAAAAGGGCTGGATATCCGACGGTTATCGTGTCATAATATATGCAGAAGATAAATCGGAGGATAGTTATGAACGATAAAGCAAGGTTTTTAGAAAAGCTAAATGGTCTGCTTGCGTTGGCAAAGGATCAGGAAAGCCGAATTACTATAGAAGAAGTCAAGGCATACTTTTCGGAGGATGCTTTGACTGAAGAACAGATGGAGTTGGTTTTCGATTATTTGTTGGCACAAAAGATCAGTGTGACAGGCTATGTCAAGATGGACATAGGAGAAACAGAGAAACCAGTGGAATACACCGAAGAAGAGAAAGCATATTTAAGGGAATATGAAACTGAGCTAAAGGCTATTCCGCGAGCAGCGCAAGAAGAACTGGAAAAACTCTACAGACAAGCCATGGAAGGCGAGGATACAGCGAAGAATCGCCTGGTGGAAGTGTATTTACATGAAGTGGTGGAGATTGCCAAGCAGATGTATGAGCCGGAGGTCTTTTTGGGTGATCTGATTCAAGAGGGGAATCTGGGACTTGTTTTAGGAGTGGAAATGTTGGCAAGTGTAAACGTGGTATCTTCGGATGATAACGAGAACCAAAGCAAAGGCACTATGGTAGCTAAGGCCCATGAGCTAATCGCACAACAGATTCGTCAAAGCATACAGATGCTACTTGAAGAACAGAATGAACTGAAAAGCCGTGACAAAAAGATGGTGGAAAAGGTAGAAGCCCTGGATGAAGCCATTACGGCACTAACTGAAGAACTTGGACGAAAAGTAACCATTGATGAGCTTGCCATTTATATGGGAATGGAGATAGAAGAGATAGAAGATATACTCAAGCTTGCAGGAGAAGATACAGAAACACAAGAGGAGGAAGCGTAAGATGAAAACGCAGGTAATTTGTTTTGCAAACAACAAAGGTGGAAGTGGAAAGTCAACTACATGTGCAAATGTAGGATACGGACTGACACAGATGGGAAAAAAGGTACTGTTAATTGATGGGGATATGCAGCTGAATCTGTCACTGTCATTTTTTTCGGAAGATGAAGTACTTCAGTTTGCCCAAGGGAATGAGAATCTTTACTATGCAATCAAGAATCAGAAAGATTTAAAAGACTATATTGTACATACAGCTTATGACAATCTGGATATGATTCCATCTTCTACCCTAATGAGTTCCATTGAATACGAACTATTTACCAAATGGCAGAGAGAATCCATTTTAAAAAGATGTCTCAGTACAGTGAAAGAATCCGGAGAATATGATTACATTTTAATTGATGCACCACCTACATTAGGCGGCTGGGTCATGAATATTTTATGCGCCGCAGACAAGGTGATTATTCCGGTGGAAGCAACACCTTGGGGACTTTTCGGCCTTGGAAATATGTTTGAATTTTTGGAAGAAGTAAAACAGATTGCTCCGGATTTGGAAGTGCTTGGAATTGTAGTCACAAAAGTAGATACAAGAAAGAACTATTTCAAGCAAACCTTTGAATCCCTCAAGGGTTTAGAAGATATCCATGTATTCGATACATATATTCGTGTGGACAGTAGCGTAGAATGGTCACAAGATAACAATATGCCGATTATGGCATATCGCAAAAGCTCTCGAAGTGCACAGGAATACATGACGTTGACGGAAGAGATTGTGAGCCGGAATGCCTAATCCGAAAGCGAAAGTGAGAAGGGAATGAACGCAGATATTATAAAACAATTGTCTGTTATTACAGAAGAAGAGCAACGGATTCTGGATGGACAAAAGGATATTAATAAAACTATTTATACGGAAAAGAAGGAACTTGTCATTGACTGCGAAAAACTTCTACAAAAAGGAAAACTCATTCAGGTACGCCCTCACACAAGATTTGTACATTTCCCAAAACACAGGCACAACTACATTGAAGTAATTTACATGTGTAAGGGTTCTACGGTACATATTGTGGATGGTAATCGGGTTGTGTTGGAAGAAGGAGACCTTTTGTTCTTGAACCAGAATGCAGTCCAGGAAATTCTGCCGGCAGGGGAAGGGGACATTGCAATTAACTTTATTATTCTGCCACAGTTCTTTGACACCGCATTTGAGATGATTGGTGTGGATGATAATCTATTGCGGGAATTTTTGGTAGGAAGCCTCCGCCAAAACAGTCAGGCAATTTCCTATCTGTACTTCCATGTGGCAGAGGTACTTCCAATTCAGAATCTGGTGGAAAACATGATTTGGTCGCTTCTCCACAATACATTGAATCGCCGTAGCAGCAATCAAATCACCATGGGACTTTTGATCCTGCATTTGTTGAATTATATGGACAAGATGGAAACAGGAGAGAAGCAATTTGAACAGGAATTTGTTATTAATGTGCTAAATTATATCGAGACCAACTATCAGGATGGAAGTCTATCTGAGCTTGCTGAACTTATGGGATACGACCTATACTGGATGAGTCGTGAGATAAAAAAACGTACCGGAAAGACATACAAAGAATTGCTTCAGACCAAGCGTATGAATCAGGCTACATACATGCTGGCAAATACCAAGATTCCGGTGTCTGACATTATACAGATGGTGGGATATGATAATTCCAGTTATTTTTATCGTAAATTTAAGGAACGTTACGGAATGTCTCCCAAAGAATTCCGAGGAGAGCGGATGTAACAAAGGTGCAAATAAGGACGGTGTTTTAAATAAATAGCGTCCTTTTTTTGTGCCTGAAATCTTTATATAATAGTTTTAGAAATTTAAGAAAGAACGAGGGAAAAAGGATGTCAAAATATTATTTAGCCATTGATATTGGCGCATCTAGCGGACGTCACATTATCGCTGAAATCGTAGATGGTAAGATTAAACTTGAGGAAGTGTACCGTTTTTGGAACGGAATGGATAATAAGGACGGTTCGCTTTGCTGGGACGTAGAAAGACTCTTTAAAGAAATCGTAACGGGTCTCAAAAAATGTAAGGAGATCGGCAAGATTCCATCCTACATGGGAATCGACACATGGGGCGTTGACTATGTGCTTCTTGACAAAGATGATAATATCTTGGGAAAAACATATGGCTACCGTGATAGTCGTAACAACGGTATGGACGAAGAAGTTTACAAGATTATCTCTCAAGAGGATTTATACAAAAGAACGGGTATTCAGAAAGCCATTTTCAATACCATTTACCAGCTTATGGATGTGAAATTGAATCATCCGGAGGATATGGAAGCAGCAGATGCAATGCTTCATATTCCAGATTACTTCAACTTTAAACTTACCGGTGTGAAGGTGAATGAATACACAGAAGCTTCTACAGGACAACTTCTCAATCCGGAAACAAAAGATTGGGATTACGAACTTATCGATATGCTTGGCTACAACCGCAATATGTTCTGCAAGGTTACAAAACCAGGCACAAAGGTGGGTAACTTTACAGAAGCAGTGCAAAAAGAAGTAGGATTTGACTGTGAAGTCATCCTTCCTGCAACTCACGACACAGGTTCGGCTGTACTTGCAGTTCCAACCAATGATGATAATGCAATCTACATCAGCTCAGGTACATGGTCATTACTTGGTGTAGAGAGAATGGAAGCAGACTGCTCATTAAAGAGCATGGAAGAAAACTTCACAAATGAAGGTGGTTATGATTACCGCTTCCGTTATTTGAAGAATATCATGGGGCTTTGGATGATTCAATCTGTAAGATATGAATTCCCGAAGGCATTCGAAGCAGAGTTTCCAGAGTTATTGTCCTTTGGTGACATCTGTGCCATGGCTTCAAAAGAAACCATTAGCTCTATCGTAGACTGTAATGATGACTGCTTCTTGGCACCAAAGAGTATGATTAAAGCAGTACAGGATTTCTGTGCACGCACGAATCAGCAAGTTCCGGAAACAGTTGGCGAGATTGCATCTGTTATTTACAACAGCCTTGCACAGTGCTATGCAGACACCATTGAAGGTTTGGAAAAAGTAACCGGAAAATCATATGATAGAATCCATGTTGTTGGTGGTGGCGCAAACGCAGGGTACTTAAATGAACTGACAGCAAAATACTGTAAGAAACCGGTACACGCCGGCCCGACAGAGGCAACAGCTCTTGGTAACTTAGCAGTACAGATGATGTACTCAGGTGAACTTGAGAATCTCGTGGCAGCAAGAAATTGTATCCGTGAATCATTTGATATTGTAGTATACGAGAGTTAAGCATTTCAGGGTATTTAGCTCTGTTAAAATAGGCAGAGCATAAAATAAAGTAAACATAACATTTGGAGGAAAAGACATGACAAGATATGAATCAGCAAAAGAAATCTACGCAAAATATGGCGTAGATACAGACGCAGCCATTGCAAAATGTAAAGAGATTCCAGTATCTCTTCACTGCTGGCAAGGTGACGACGTAATTGGTTTCGACCACGACGGAGGACTTACAGGTGGTATCCAGACAACAGGAGATTATCCAGGACGTGCAAGAACACCGGAAGAACTTATGGCAGACATGGACAAAGCTATGAGCTTAATGCCAGGTGCTAAGAAAATCAACGTACATGCATGCTACGCAATTTTTGAAGAAGGTGAATTTGCAGATCGTGACGCATTAGAACCAAAACACTTCCAAAAATGGGTAGACTTTGCGAAGGAAAGAGGAATGGGTCTTGACTTTAACCCTACATTCTTCTCTCATCCAAAGGTAAAAGATGGTTTGACACTTTCAAGCCCAGACGAAGAAACAAGAAAATTCTGGATTGAACACGGAAAAGCTTGTATCCGTATCGCTACATACTTTGCAGAAGAAACAGGATTCCCATGTGTTATGAACATCTGGACAGGTGACGGTTTCAAAGATGTACCGGCTGACCGTATGGGACCAAGAATGCGTTACAAAGAATCTATCGACGCAATTCTCGCTGAGCCATACGATTTCACAAAGGTAAAACCTTGTGTAGAGTCAAAAGTATTCGGTATCGGTGTAGAAGCTTACACAGCAGGTTCTGCAGAATTTACATTAAGTTATGCAGCTGCAAATAAAGACAAATGCTTACCACTTATGGACAATGGTCACTACCACCCAACAGAAGTGGTTTCTGATAAGATTCCGGCACTCCTTTGCTTCTTCCCAGAAGTAGCTCTTCACGTAACACGTGGTATCCGCTGGGATTCAGACCATGTAGTAGTGCTTGATGACGAAACAAAAGAAATTGCACAAGAAATCGTACGTTGCGACGCAATTGACCGCGTTGACATTGCATTAGACTTCTTCGATGCTTCTATCAACCGTGTATCTGCATGGGTAACAGGATACAGAAGTATGCAAAAAGCACTTTTAAATGCACTTTGTACACCAAGTGCTTACTTAAAAGAATTACAAGATACAAATCAATTCTCACGTAAGATGGTTGCTATGGAAGACTGCAAGATGCTTCCAATCGGTGATGTATGGGCTGAATACTGCAGACAATGCGGTGTTGTAGCAGAAGGTTACTATGACGAAATCGAAGCTTACGAAAAAGAAGTATTGTTAAAGAGAGCATAATTTGCTGTCAAATACAAACACCTCCGGATTTTTCCGGAGGTGTTTTAAAATTATTGATATCAATTTACTGTATAAACTTTTTGAAGCTTTGAGTGGAATAATTAAGGATTAAATCCTCAGGAAAATCAGTTTCCTTTATCATCTTCAAAGCATATTTAAAATCTCCCACATGTTTCTTGCCATGACTGTCACTGGAAAGAACAATCGGTTGGTTATATTTTTTGCATAACTCTAAAATCGTTTTCACATTCTCCCTTGTATCCCCTCGATAGCCATCCGGACTTAAGGAAGCATTGTTAATTTCAAATACCACACCATAATGCTTCGCCGCAACCATCAGTGCTTCATAATCCACCGGAAATTTCACATCATCACAATGTCCAATGATCTTTACCCTCGGATGCTTCATGGCGTTGACATAAGCAAACGTATTCTCTTCTACAGAACCTGGTTTGACGTTTTGTGTGTGCATACTGATAATTGCATAGTCAAGATGTTCCAAAATCTCATCTTCCAAATCCACACTTCCATTGTAATCTAAGATATTTAATTCCACACCGTACAAAATCTCTACTCCACAACGATTTTTTGGAGCATAGCGGAGATTGCGAAAGTAGGAAGCTTTTCCAGAATGCATGGTGGCCGGTCCGTGGTCCGTGAGACCTATCATATTTAAATGTTTGTTTTTTGCCTGTTTTGCCAAGTCGGTAATGGTGTCGGTTGTTCCATGACCGCTTGCAATGCAGTGTAGGTGTGGGTCAAATTCAAACATGCAGTTTCCCTCCTTTGCTTCATACTCATATACACTTATTATCTATAAAAAACATGAAAATGTCAATAGAAAAAAGGATAGAAAACAACAAAAAACAAAATAAAAAACCACATAAAAGCGCATTTAAACAAAAACAAAACAAATAAAAACCAACAAAAAACAATAAAAATTAGTAAAATATGTATTGATTTTACAGAAGAGGTGTTATATAATATTTACATAATTAGGCTGAATGGGATAATTATGTAAATATTTTGGAAAGGAGAGAGAAAAATATGGGACTTTATACTTATAATAGTGAGAGTATTCCAAAGCCAGAAAGAGTGAGTCGTCTGATTGATCATCTGTTTGAAAAGATGCCGGAGATTGAATCTGCAAGAGCAATCTTGATTACGGAATCTTATAAAGCCACAGAGAATGAACCTATTATCATAAGACGTGCCAAGGCTTTTGAACACATTTTAGATAACATTCCGATTATCATTCGTGATGAAGAATTAATTGTTGGTAGTTCCACAATTGCTCCAAGAGGCTGCCAGACATATCCGGAATTTTCTTTTGAATGGCTGGAACCAGAATTTGAGACAGTTGCTACAAGAAGCGCTGACCCATTCTACATTTCAGAGCAGACAAAAGCAGATCTCCGCGAAGTACATAAATATTGGAAAGGCAAGACCACAAGTGATTTGGCTATTGCCTATATGGCTCCGGAAGCAATTAAAGCTATGGAACATAACATCTTTACCACAGGCAACTACTTTTACAATGGTGTAGGACATGTGACTGTACAATATGATAAAGTGCTTGCAATTGGTTTTGAGGGAATTATTAAGATAGTCGAAGCAGAACTTGCAAAATGTAATGTGGGAGATGGGGACTATGTGAAACGTACTCATTTCTATGAGGCAGTGATTATTAGCTGTAAGGCAGTTATTAGATACGCACAGAGATATGCGGAACTTGCAAAAAAAGAAGCTGCTAGCTGTACTAACTCACAGAGAAAAGCGGAGTTACTTCAGATTGCAGAAAACTGCTCCAAGGTTCCTGCAAAAGGTGCTACAAGTTTCTATGAGGCTTGTCAGTCATTCTGGTTCGTACAACAGTTGCTACAACTAGAATCAAGTGGACACTCTATTTCACCTGGACGTTTCGATCAATACATGTATCCGTATTATGCGGCAGACAGAGATGCAGGTAAGATTACACGCGAGTTTGCCCAAGAGCTTATGGATTGTATTTGGATTAAGTTAAACGATCTGAACAAATGCCGTGATGCGGCATCTGCAGAAGGATTTGCAGGTTATAGCTTATTTCAGAATCTTATCGCAGGTGGACAAAATAAAGACGGCGTTGATGTGACCAATGATTTGTCTTTCATGTGTATTCAAGCGTCCATGCATGTTATGTTGCCACAACCATCATTTTCAGTTCGTATCTGGAATGGTTCGCCACATGATTTCTTGATTCGCGCAGCAGAATTGGTTCGTACAGGACTTGGACAGCCGGCTTGCTACAATGATGAAGTGATTATTCCTGCGCTGATAAGCAGAGGACTTACTTTAGAAGATGCAAGAGAATACAATATCATTGGTTGTGTAGAACCACAAGTAGCTGGTAAGACAGAAGGATGGCATGATGCAGCGTTCTTCAATATGTGTAGACCGTTAGAATTGGTATTTTCAAATGGTGTTGACAAAGGAGAACAGATTAGTATTCAGACCGGTAATGTAGAAGAGATGGAGACATTTGAAGAGTTCTATAATGCATACAAAGCACAGATGAACTACAATATCGGTTTACTTGTAAACGCGGATAATGCTATTGATGTGGCACATGCAGAGAGATGCCCACTTCCATTCTTATCATGTATGGTAGATGATTGTATCAAGAGTGGTAAGACAGTACAGGAAGGTGGAGCAATCTATAACTTTACAGGACCACAGGGATTTGGTGTTGCCAACATGGCAGATTCGTTATATGCAATTAAGAAGCTTGTATATGATGAAAAGAAAATCTCAATGGCAGAATACAAAGAGCTATTATCGCTCAATTTCGGACAGGGATTAGATGCAATCAGTATTTCAGAATTAACAGCAGAAGCTGTGAAAGCTATGCAGGCTGCAGGTAAGTCGGTTGGAGAAAAGGAAATCACAGCAATTGTAAGCTCCTTAAAAGCAATCGGTGAGTCTCCGGAATTGAAAGCGAGAGGCGATAAACTGTTAGAAATGATTGAAGCAGTTCCGAAGTTCGGAAATGATATTCCGGAGGTAGATGCATTCGCAAGAGATGTGGCTTATACCTATACGAAGCCGTTGGAAACATACAAGAATCCAAGAGGCGGTATGTATCAGGCAGGTCTTTACCCGGTATCTGCAAACGTTCCACTTGGTGCACAGACAGGTGCAACACCAGACGGAAGATTAGCACATACACCGGTAGCCGATGGTGTTTCACCATCAGCGGGTAAGGATGTGAACGGACCTACAGCAGCATGTAACTCTGTTGCGAGGTTAGACCACTTTATAGCATCCAATGGAACATTGTTTAATCAGAAATTCCATCCTTCAGCACTTAGCGGAAGAGCCGGACTTGAAAACTTTGTTTCCATGATTCGTTCTTATTTCGATCAAAAGGGAATGCATGTACAGTTTAACGTAGTTGACAGAGAGACATTGTTAGATGCACAAAAGAATCCTGAAAAATACAAACATTTAGTAGTTCGTGTAGCTGGATACAGCGCCCTGTTTACAACATTATCAAGGTCTTTACAGGACGATATTATTAATCGTACAGAGCAAGGCTGGTAGAAAGATAGGTGCGATACATGGATTATTTGAAAACGAAAGGTCGTATTTTCGACATACAACGTTTCTCAATACATGATGGTCCGGGAATTCGAACAATTGTATTTTTAAAAGGATGCGTACTTAGATGTCGCTGGTGTTGCAATCCAGAGTCACAAAGCCATGAGATACAGACCATGATAGTACACGGAAAACCGAAAACAATCGGCGAAGATACAACCGTGGAAAAAGTAATGGAGACTGTGGAAAAAGACAGAGCCTATTATAGACGCTCCGGAGGCGGTCTTACATTATCAGGTGGTGAAAGCTTGGTACAACCTGCATTTGCAAGAGACCTCTTGCGTGCAGCAAAAGAATCTGGGATTAACACTGCAATGGAAAGCACAGCTTGTGCTAAGTATGAGGTGATTGAAACTATACTTCCATATTTAGACACCTATCTAATGGATATCAAGCATATGAACTCAGCAAAACATAAAGAGTTTACAGGAATGCCAAATGAACTCATTTTGGAAAATGCGAAAAAAATTGCAGAGTCCGGTATGACAGAATTGGTGATTCGTGTTCCAGTTATCCCTGGATTTAATGACAGGAAAGATGAAATAGAAGCGATTGCAAGATTTGCAGGTAGTCTAAAAGGCGTGAAAAAGATGCATTTGCTTCCATATCACAGATTGGGACAGGACAAATACGAAGGCTTAGGTAGAGAATATCTTATGAAAGATATTCTGCCACCATCCAATGAACACATGCAGATGCTGGTAGAGACAGCGAAAAGAACATCAGGCATTGATTGCCAGTTAGGAGGTTAATAGATGGAGTTTAAGAATCTTTATGAGAATGAATCGAAGCATAGAATCATCCAGGAATTAGTACCTGGAAAAGAGATTACGATTGCGCATTTAATTGCCAATCCAGATGCAGATTTATACATAAAACTCGGACTCAATCCAAAGGTTGATTATTCCAAGTCAGCCATTGGCCTCATGACAATCAGTCCGGCAGAAACAGCGGTGATAGCAGCAGACGTTGCCATGAAAGCGGCAGGAATTGAACTTGGTTTTGTAGACCGATTCAGTGGCACGCTGATTGTAACGGGAACCATTTCTGAAACAGAAGCAGCTCTGCAGGCAGTGTTAAGTTATGTGGAAGAAAAGATGGGCTTTAAAGTATGTGACATCACAAGGACCTAAGAGATGAGAAAGATTGTATTAATGGGAAGAAGCGAAGCGGGGAAGACCACACTTACGCAGGCTCTCAAAGGAGAAAAAATTGAGTATCACAAAACACAATATGTGAACAATTTCGATGTAATCATCGACACCCCCGGTGAATACGCACAGACAAAGGGATTGGGACACGCGTTGGCGTTATATACATATGAAGCAGATATTGTTGGATTGATTCTGTCAGCAACAGAATCCTATTCTCTCTATCCGCCCTGTGTAACACCAATGGCCAATCGCGAGGTGGTCGGAATTGTAACGAAGATTGATGTGGAAGGCGGCGACCCAGAGCGTGCAAAGCGCTGGTTGGAGTTAGCCGGATGCAAAAAAATCTTCTTTGTAGACTCCAAACATAACGAGGGAGTTGCAGAATTATTGGAATACCTCAGAGAAGAAGGCGATGTAATGCCTTGGGAGGAGAAAAACCAATAAAAACAACATCTATTAATATTGACACGTGTGGGATTGGGTGTTAATATTGCAATAGAAACAACAAAAAACAACAAAAACGGCAACACAGAAAGTTGCAAAACGCAAGGAGGAATTAAGTAATGCAAAAGCTGAACGAATTCGAAATTAAAAAAATGATGTGTGACATCGGTAGAAGAGTTTACAACAGAGGCATGGTTGCTGCTAATGATGGTAACTTTTCAGTAAAATTAAATGACAATGAATTTTTATGTACACCAACAGGTGTTAGTAAAGGATTCATGACACCAGAATACATCTGTAAAGTAGATGCAAAAGGTAACTTGATCCAAGCAAATGGTAATTTTAGACCATCTTCAGAAATCAAGATGCACATGCGTGTATATGAAAAGAGACCTGATGTTGGTGCTGTAGTACATGCACATCCAAGCTACGCTACATCATTTGCTATTGCTGGTATTCCATTGACACAACCAATCATGCCAGAAGCAGTTATCGCATTGGGATGTGTTCCGATTGCAAAATACGGAACACCTTCTACAATGGAAATTCCAGATGCTGTAGAAGAATACTTACCATACTTTGACCAAGTATTATTGGAAAGCCACGGAGCATTAACATGGGGTCCAGACCTTATGAATGCTTACCACAAGATGGAATCAGTAGAATTCTATGCTGAGTTATTATACAAATCAAAAATGCTTGGCGGACCAAAGGAATTTGATAAAGAACAAATCGCTAAATTATACGAAATCAGAAGACAAATGGGACTTCCTGGAAAACATCCTGCAAACCTTTGTCCAAACGCAAATGCTGGTAAAGAAAGCGGCCATAGCTGTGGTGGAAACTGCTCATGCGGCGGAAATGGCAAAGCAGATGCTGAATTAGTTTCTGAAATCACAAAGAAAGTAATGGCTCAATTAGGAATTAACTAATTCAGTTATTATGGAAAGGAATTGCTATGAACGAGCAGATGATTTCAAAAGCAGTAGAGGAAGTCATCCGCGAGATGGCTTCGAAGCACGGGGAAAAAGATCATGTATGCAAATGTAAAAAGCATAAGATGACACTGGCATTGGCAAAATCCTTAATCGAAAAAGTAGAAAAAAAAGCAAAAGAGATTGGTTTGGCTGCAGTGATTGCAGTTTCAGACCAGGCCGGAAGAATAACGGCAGTTCACTGTATGGATGGCGCATATATAGCCAGCTATGATATAGCAGTGAACAAAACTTTCACTTCGGCAGGACTTAAGATGTCTACTGCTGAGTTAGCAAAGCTGGCACAGCCAGGACAGCCATTGTACGGAATTCAACACACCAATGAAGGGAAGATTGTGATTTTCGGAGGTGGCGAACCCCTTGAAGTGGAAGGAAAAATAATCGGAGCCTTAGGCGTAAGCGGAGGTACGGCAGAACAAGACACTATGCTAGCGGCCTATGGCAAAGAAATATTAAAGGAGGTAATTTCGTGTCTGTAAATGAACAAATGGTTCAGGACATTGTGAAGGAAGTGATGGCAAAGTTACAACTTCAGGGCGGAGAGCCTGGAAAACAACACGGTGTTTTCGAAGATATGAACGAAGCCATTGCAGCTGCCAAAAAGGCGCAAGTTGAGATCCATGCAATGTCAATGGACCAGAGAGAACAAATTATTTCTAACATCCGTAAGAAAACAAAAGAGAATGCAGAACTCTTTGCACGTATGGGTGTTGAAGAAACAGGAATGGGTAACGTTCCACACAAGATTTTAAAACACATGTTAGTTGCCGAAAAGACTCCTGGAACCGAAGATATCACTACAACAGCATGGTCAGGAGACAGAGGTCTGACACTGATTGAAATGGGACCATTTGGTGTAATCGGAGCAATTACTCCTACAACAAACCCAAGTGAAACCATTATCTGTAATACAATCGGTATGTTAGCAGGTGGTAATACAGTTGTATTTAATCCACACCCGGCAGCTATTAAAACTTCATTATATGCAATTAACATGCTGAATGAAGCTTCTATGGAGGCAGGTGGACCGGACAACATTGCTTGTTCTGTTACCAAGCCAACCTTAGATACCAGCAAGGTCATGATGTCACATAAAGATATTCAATTAATTGCAGCTACAGGCGGACCTGGTGTAGTAACAGCAGTGTTATCCTCAGGCAGAAGAGGTATCGGAGCAGGTGCTGGTAATCCACCGGCATTGGTTGATGAGACAGCAGATATCAGAAAAGCGGCAGAGGATATTGTAAATGGTTGTACATTTGACAACAATTTACCATGTATCGCTGAAAAGGAAGTGGTAGCAGTTGATTCGGTTGTGTCTGAATTGATGCACTACATGATTAGTGAACAAGGCTGTTATCTTGCATCAAAAGAAGAGATTGAAAAACTGGAAAACACAGTACTCACTCCAAAGGGTCTGAATAGAAAATGTGTAGGTCGCGATGCCAAGACATTATTAGGAATGATTGGAGTCACAGTACCTGATAACATCAGATGTATTATTTTCGAAGGTGAAAAAGAAGATAAGCTGATTGCTGAAGAACTTATGATGCCGATTCTTGGAATCGTAAGAGCAAAAGACTTTGATGATGCAGTAGAAAAGGCTGTATGGTTGGAACACGGCAATCGTCATTCTGCTCACATTCATTCTAAGAATGTGGATCACATTACAAAATATGCAAAGGCAATTGACACAGCTATCTTAGTTAAGAATGCACCTTCCTATGCGGCATTGGGATTTGGCGGTGAAGGCTACTGCACATTTACGATTGCAAGTAGAACCGGTGAAGGCCTCACAAGTGCAAAATCATTCACAAAACAAAGACGTTGCGTAATGTCAGATAGCTTATGCATACGTTAATGGGAGGTAAAGGAATATGGATATGAATCAAGTAAATGTAGAAGCGATTGTGAAACAAGTACTAGAAGGTATGTTGGAAAAACAATCTGCCCCTGCAGTAAACAAAACATCAGGTGGCGCAATTCCTAAAACAGCAAAAGTAGCAATGCTTACTGCACTCGAACACTACGACATCAAAGAATTCCCAATTCCGGAGCTTGGCGATGACGATATGTTAGTAAAGGTAGAAGGTTGTGGTGTTTGTGGAACAGACGCTCACGAATTCAAGAGAGATCCATTTGGATTGATTCCAGTAGTTCTTGGACATGAAGGAACTGGTGAAATCGTAAAAATGGGTAAAAACGTAAAGGTTGACAGTGCCGGCAAACCGTTACATATTGGAGATAAAGTGGTTACATGTATGATCTTCAAAGATAACCCGGACATTACCATGTTTGACCTTAACAAACAAAATGTTGGTGGAGCTGATGTATATGGATTGCTTCCAGACGACGACATCCACTTAAACGGATGGTTTGCAGATTACATCGTAATCCGCGGTGGTTCATCAGTATTTAATGTAAGTGATTTAGATTTAGACTCTCGTATCTTAATCGAACCATGTGCAGTATTGATTCACGCTGTAGAAAGAGCAAAAACCACAGGAATTTTAAGATTTAACAGCAGAGTAGTAGTGCAAGGATGTGGACCTATCGGTCTTATCTGTATTGCAATTCTTCGTACAATGGGTATTGAAAATATCGTAGCAGTTGACGGAGAACAAAAGAGACTGGACTTTGCAAAAGAAATGGGAGCTACAAAATCTGTAAACTTCAAAGACCACAAAGGTATTGAAGCGTTAACAGAAGGTGTAAAAGATGCATTTGGCGGATACTTAGCAGACTTTGCTTTCCAATGTACAGGATCGCCAATCGCTCACGCTAACATCTACAAATTCATCAGAAATGGTGGCGGACTTTGTGAATTAGGTTTCTTCATCAATGGTGGTGATGCAACAATTAATCCACACTTTGACATTTGTTCAAAAGAAATCACAACAGTTGGTTCTTGGGTATACACCTTAAGAGATTATGCAACTACATTTGATTTCTTAAAGAGAGCAAAAGGAATCGGACTTCCAATGTCAAAACTGATTACACACAGATTCCCATTGGATCAAATCAACGAAGCTCATAAGACAAACCTTGCAATGTCAGGACTTAAGATTGCCGTTATTAATGAATAACAGTAAGTGAGGTAGATTATGGGAGAAGCAGTCGGTATTGTAGAATTATTCGGGTTAGTTGCGGCATTTGCCGCGGCGGACGCTGGTTGTAAAGCAGCAAACGTAACCTTAGAAAACTTTGATAAGAATAAACCTGCAAACGCAGACGCATTACCTGTACCACTTATCGTGGCAGTTAAATTCAGAGGCAGTGTAACGGATGTGGAAGCGGCAGTGGAAGCAGCGGTTAAGAGAGCCAATGAAATCTCTGGGGTAATTACAACTTACATAATTCCAAGACCAGAGGCTGATACAGAAAAGATGTTGAAGCTTAGCGGTTTAGACAAAACAAAATAATATAAACAATAAATAAAAAATTTAATTTTTAGGAGGATTAAAAAATGGTACAACAAGCATTAGGAATGGTAGAAACAAGAGGACTTACAGCAGCTATCGAGGCAGCAGATGCAATGACAAAAGCAGCAGAAGTTACATTAGTAGGAACAGAAAAAATCGGTTCTGGTTTAGTAACAGTTATGGTACGTGGAGATGTTGGAGCAGTTAAAGCAGCAGTAGAAGCTGGTTCAGATGCAGCATCAAGACTGGGTGAATTGGTAGCTACACATGTAATTCCAAGACCTCATAATGACGTTGAAAAGATTCTTCCAACTATCTAAGCTCAAGACCCAACATAGAATGAGTTTATGAGTAAGTTGCAAAGCGGATTGCAAATATCCGCTTTGCTAAGAAAACAAAAGGAGATAATTTCATGGGAAAATCATATGGATTTATTGAGATCCCTAGTACGACGGCAGCGATTGATGCGCTGGATATTATGGTGAAGGCAGCTGATGTGGAATTTGTAACCTGGGAGAAAAAACTGGGTGGTAGACTGGTCACAGTTGTTGTGCAAGGTAGCATTTCTGCAGTGACAGCAGCAGTGGAAGCGGCATCAGAACTTGCAATCAAAGAACCAGTTGCAAAAGCGATAATTGCGAATCCCCATGAAGAGATTGTAAGAATCGTAAATCAAAGCGCGAGCCGCTTAAAATAGGAGGCAGGAAGCATGGCAGAAGAGAAAAAGACTGCAGCAAAGCCTGCAGCGACAAAAACAACAACTGCGAAACAGGCAGCGAAGGCACCAACAAAGACGGTGCAGAGAGTGAAAACTCAACAAACACAACAACCAAAACAAACGCAACCAAAACAAACACAAAAGGAGGATTTTGTAATGACACAACAAGCATTAGGAATGGTAGAAACAAGAGGTTTAGTAGCAGCTATTGAAGCAGCAGATGCAATGTTAAAATCTGCTAACGTAGTATTAGTAGGAACAGAAAAAATTGGTTCTGGTTTAGTATCTGTTATGGTACGTGGAGACGTTGGAGCAGTTAAATCAGCAGTAGAAGCTGGTGCAGCTAACGCTTCAAGACTTGGTGAATTAGTAGCTACACACGTAATCCCAAGACCACACAATGATGTAGAAAAAATTCTTCCAGCAATCAAATAGTTGAACTCTGAAAGGCGGGTTCGAATATGGAAAACAACAATATTGAATTAATTACAAGACTTGTGATGGAAGCGATGGAGAAGAAAGAAAACGCCGGTAATGGTTACGTAGTACCGATTGGTGTTTCTGCCAGACATATTCATTTAACACAAGAACATGTTGAAATCTTATTCGGAGAAGGCTATCAATTGACAAAGAAGAAAGAACTGATGGGTGGCCAATTTGCATCAAACGAATTGGTTACCATCGTTGGTTTAAAACTAAGAGCAATTGAAAATGTAAGAGTTTTAGGGCCTGTAAGAAGTAAATCACAAGTTGAAATTTCTGCAACGGATGCAATTAAGTTGGGAGTAAAAGCACCTATCAGACCATCTGGTGACATTAAGGGATCTGCACCAATTGCGGTAGTAGGACCGAAGGGTGTTATTTATCTCAATGAAGGATGCATCATTGCAAAAAGACATATCCATATGGCACCAAAGGACGCTATGGCAGCAGGTGTGAAGGATGGAGATATTGTATCTGTAAAAGCAGATAACGAAAGAGGTACTGTATTTAACCAAGTACAAATCAGAGTTGATGACAGCTTCACTTTAGAAATGCACATTGATACAGATGAAGCAAATGCAGCAAAGATTGCAACGGGTCAGACAGTAACAATTATGAAATAACAAAGTGCAAATCGCAAAAGTTCAGAGCCATCAAGTATTGGTGGCTCTGGATAATAAAAATTGGAGGTAGTTATGCTCGCAGGAAAAGTAGTGGGAAGTGTCGTTGCCACACGCAAAAATGATAAATTAATAGGAAATAAGTTTATGATCGTTGAAATCGTGGATCGAATGAGAGCAACAGCACAACAATTGATTGCGGTTGATAATATTGGCGCAGGAATTGGGGAATATGTTCTTGTTGCCCAGGGAAGTGCTGCTCGTATTGGGTGTGATATGAAGGATGCACCTGTTGACGCGGCAATTGTTGGAATTATTGATGATGGAACAAGACTGGAGTAGTGATCGGTTATGGAAATGAAAGAGTTAAGCAATATTTTGCAACAGAATGGAATCGTTGGTGCCGGTGGTGCTGGATTTCCAACTTATGCAAAGTTGAATGAAAATGCAGAAACAATCATTTTAAACTGTGCAGAGTGTGAACCACTACTAAGATTACATAGACAATTATTGGAAAAGTATGCCCGTGAGATTGTCTCAACTTTCCATATGATGGGAAAGACAATGGGATCAAAGGATATCGTAATCGGTATTAAGAGAGCATACAAAGGTGCAATTGCTGCACTGAATGAATGTATTGGTGATTATGAAGGAGTCAGACTGGGATTACTGGATGAAGTGTATCCAGCAGGTGACGAAGTGGTATTGATTTATGAAGTAACAGGAAAGGTGGTTGCGCCTGGAGGTCTTCCAATCCAAAGTGGCGTAGCAGTATTTAATGTTGAGACAGTCTACAATGTGTATCGTGCTCTTCATAAAAACACACCTGTTGTGGATAAATTAGTGTCTGTGGTAGCAGAAGTGAACAACCCAGTAACCGTAAGAGTGCCATTGGGATGCACAATTGAAGAAGTGGTTCAGATGGCAGGAGGAACAACCACAAAGAATGCAGTATATTTCGTGGGTGGTCCTATGATGGGAAATATAGGTACAGGGGCACAGCCTGTAACGAAAACAACCAATGCGATTTTGGTTCTTCCAGAAGAACATTTGATTATTCAAAAGAAAAGAAGCAAATCATCCATTGATTTGAAACGTGCAGCAGCTTCTTGCTGCCAATGTACAATGTGTACAGATTTGTGTCCGCGTAATCGTTTAGGACATCCAATAGAACCACATAAGTTTATGCGTGCAGCCACATGCAAGGACATTCAGGATACAGATACATTTATTAATACCATGTTCTGTTCATCCTGTGGATTATGTGAAATGTATTCTTGTATGCAGGGATTATCGCCAAGATCATTGATGGCTGATTATAAAGCAGGACTTCGCGCGCACGGAGTGAAGCCACCTCAGGGTGTGATTCCAAAACCAGTGGGTCCGGAGAGAGAATACAGAAAAGTTCCAATGGAACGATTGATGGCAAGATTAGACTTGATGAAGTATAACAAGGAAGCGCCATTAAAGGATGAAGTAGCAGATGTGAAGAAGGTTCGCATTATGTTGAGCCAGCACATTGGAGCGCCTGCATCCGCCGTTGTAAACCCAGGTGACAAAGTAGAAGTCGGACAAATGATTGCAGGACCGGGAAATGGACTTAGCGTTGCAATTCACGCATCTATCAGCGGTACCGTGACAGAAGTCAATGAAAAGTATGTTGTAATAGAGAAATAGGAAGGACGTGCACAAAATGAGTAAGGCAATTGGAATGGTAGAATATAAGACTGTTTCTGCGGGAGTTGTAGCTGCAGATTCACTGGTAAAAACTTCTGATGTTAGCATTATCGAAGCACAGACAGTATGTCCGGGCAAATATATTGTAATTATCACAGGAGATTTAAGTGCTGTAGATGCAGCTGTAAAGAATGCAAAAGTACAACACGGGGAACAGTTGATTAGCAGCTTTGTGTTAGGAAATCCACACGAGTCTATTTTCCCTGCGATTTATGGTGCAACAGAAATCGAAGAGGTAGCTGCTCTTGGAATTCTTGAAACATACGACGCGGCATCTATGATTGTAGCAGCAGATGAAGCTGCCAAAACCGCGATTGTAGATTTGATTGAACTTAGACTTGCAAGAGGAATGTGTGGAAAATCATATATGATGTTGACTGGTGAAGTAGCAGCAGTAGAAGCGGCCATTGAACGTGCAAAGATGACAGTGGCAAAAGAAGGTATGTATCTTGATTCTTCAGTAATAGCACGCCCAGACAAACAAATTCGAAAAGCAATTCTGTAAATAGGAATTGGAGGATAGAGTATGCTTGCAATAGAAAGACGTAATGCAATATTAGAAAAACTACAGGTAGAACGACGCGTTGTTGTTAGCGAACTCAGTGCCCTTTATGATGTATCGGAAGAAACAATCAGAAGAGATTTAGATAAGCTTGAAAATGACGGGTATGCCATAAAAAGTTATGGTGGAGCTGTGATTAATGAGAACTCCAACCTTGACTTACCGTACAATGTAAGAAAAAACACGAATGTGTTAGGAAAACAAAAAATAGCGTCTCTAATCAGTGAGATGATTCATGATGGTGAGAACATCATGTTAGACGCCAGCTCTACTGCAGTTGCTATAGCAAAAGCAATCAAGAATAAAAAAGATCTGACGGTGATTACCAATTCTTTGGAAATCGCTTTAGAGTTGCTTGAAACACCAGGATGCAATGTGATTTCTACAGGTGGTTTGGCTACAGGAAGTTCTTTTGCATTGGTTGGAAGTGTAACGGATAAGACCATTCGCTCTTATTATGTGGATAAGGCAATCATATCATGTAAAGGAATTAATATGTATGCAGGTTTTACAGAGAGCGATGAAAGGCATGCCAACAACAAGGCTTCTATGTTTTATATGGCAAAGACCAAGATTCTTGCTGTTGATAGTTCCAAATTTAACAAAATCGCTTTCGCAAAAATAGGCGATTTAAGGGAAATTTCAAGAATTGTAACAGATAAAAAACCGGAAGAAGAATGGCTTCAGAAATTCGAAGAATTAGGTGTGGAGTGCATTTTCCCAGAATAAGAGGCAGGCATGAAGAGTTTTGAAATTAAAACAAAAATTTTCTTTGGTGATCAAGCATTACAGCGATTAAAAGAATTACCTTATCGTAAGGTATTGATTATTACAGATCCATTTGTAGTACAAAGTGGAATGATTGAGATGATTACATCGCCACTAAAACAGGGCGGTATCGAGTATGATATTTTTAAAGATGTGGTTCCGGATCCTCCAATTGAAAAGATTAGCGATGGTGTACGCAAATTAATTCAGTACAAACCGGAGGCAATCGTGGCAGTGGGAGGCGGTTCTGCAATTGATTCATCCAAATCTATTCGGGAGTTTGCTAAGAGAGTAGATAATTACGGGGAAGTCGATTTAATTGCAATTCCAACTACAAGTGGTACCGGTTCAGAAGTGACTTCCTTTGCGGTGGTTTCTGACAGACAGGCGGAAAGAAAATATCCTTTGGTGTCTAAAACGCTGACTCCGGAGGAGACAATTCTAGACGCGGAATTAGTAAAAAGTGTGCCACCGGCAATTACAGCTGATACCGGTATGGATGTCTTAACCCATGCAATTGAAGCATGTGTTAGTATCGAGCGTAACGAATTTGCCACAGCATTGGCAGAAAAAGCAATTGAAATCTGTGGTGTGTTCCTTCTTAGGGCATACTTGGATGGAAGTGATACGCATGCAAGACAAAAAATGCATGTAGCATCTTGCCTTGCCGGCTTGGCTTTCAATTCTACATCGTTAGGATTGAATCATGGTATGGCTCATCAATTGGGGGCTATGTTTCATATTCCACATGGACGTGCAAATGCTATGTTACTTCCTCATATCATTGAGTTTAACAGTGATATCAACAAACACAGTAAAAGCCGCAAGGAATATCTCCCGGCGGTGAAAAAATATTCCACAGTTGCTCAGATTTTAGGACTTAGCAACTACAATAAGGTGATGACAGTCCGTTCACTGGTGAACTGGGTCCAGTTCATGATGAAGGAAATGGATATTCCACTTTCTATTTCCCAAATGGGAACCATCACAGAAGAGGAATACATGAGTAAGATTGATGCGATGGCAGAGGCTGCTTTGGCAGATGGTTGTACTGCTACAAATCCACGTGTGCCAACCAAAGCAGATGTCATTAGTATTTATAAAGAATTGTGGTAAGAATAAGTATTTTTAAAGTGGGTGTTTCCGATAGGGGAACACCCACTTTTACTGGTTCTACTATTAATGATAATTTGAGTGAAAAACGTTGATATTCCTTTTCAAAAATATTATGATAAAAGAAAGAACGAAACGTTTCGGTTTGTGGGCGAGATAGAATCAGGAGGTAGAGAGATATGCCATTAGTTACATCGGAAAAAATGTTATTGGACGCAAAAAAAGGTGGATACGCAGTAGGCGCATTCAATGTAGAAAATATGGAGATGGTGAAAGCAGTCATTGCAGCAGCAGAAGAACTTCATGCACCGGTGATGCTTCAGACTACACCGTCTACAGTAAAGTATGCTTCGTTAGATATGTATGCAGCAATGGTGACAGCAGAGGCGAAGAAGGCAAAAGTGCCGGTGTGTCTTCATTTGGATCATGGTAATAGTTATGAGCTGGCAGTTGCGGCCATGGAGGCAGGTTACACATCAGTGATGATTGATGGTTCCCATGAAACCTTCGAGGACAATATTGCTGTGACAAAGAAAGTGGTAGAAGTTGCAAAAGCAAAAGGCATTCCGGTAGAAGCAGAACTTGGAAAAGTGGGCGGAAAAGAAGATGATTTAGAGGCGGATGCTGACACGAATACAGACCCAAAAGAGGCAAAAGAGTTTGTTGAGAGAACGGGCGTATCTTCTCTTGCAATTGCAATTGGCACCGCACATGGATTTTATGCAGGAACTCCTGTGTTAGATAAAGTGAGAGTGTCAGAAATAAAAGCATTGGTGGATGCACCTTTGGTACTTCATGGAGCATCCGGGCTTTCTGAAGATGACGTGAAAGAATGTGTTGCGCGTGGCATGTGTAAAGTGAATTTTGCAACAGAGCTGCGCGCTGCATACACAGATGCAGTGAAGAAATTATTGGAGGAGAAGCCAGAGACATTCGACCCGAAAAAGTTGGGTGTGGTTGGAATGGAAGCAGTGAAAGCAATTGTGAAGAGCCGCATGCTCATGTGCGGATGCCAAAATAAAGCAGATTAAGCGGATTAGATTTATAAAAGGAAAATCGATGGGACATTTGGAAACGTCCTGGGAGGAACAACCATGAAACAATACTTATTAGGAATTGATATTGGAACCAGTTCATGTAAGGTTGCTATATTTAGTAAAAATGGGAAAGTCATTGCAACTGCAAGTGACGATTACCCGGTATATTATCCTCATCAAGGCTGGGCAGAGCAGAATCCTGAGGAGTGGTGGTCTGCAGTTTGCACGACAATTCGTAAAGTTTTGGATTTGGGAAATGTAGCACCTGAAGAGATTGCAGGCGTAGGTGTTGACGGACAGAGTTGGTCGGCAATTGCAGTGGATGATGATGGAAATGTTCTTACGAATACACCAATTTGGATGGATACCAGAGCAAAAGATATCTGCGAAGAACTTAGCGAAAAAATAGGTGCGGAGAGGATTTTTGAGTTGGCAGGAAATCCGTTCGAGCCGTCCTATGCAACAGCTAAGATTATCTGGTATCAGAGGTATTTGCCGGATATTTATGAAAAAATTCATAAGATTTTACAGTCCAATAGTTACATTGTATACAAATTAACAGGGGTTATGAGCCAAGATGTTTCTCAAGGATATGGATTCCATTGCTTCGATATGAGAACAGGAACATGGAGTGAGGAAATGTGCGAAGCGCTTGGCATTCCAATGCGGATGCTTCCGGATATCTACCCGTGTCATGAGGTTGTTGGAACTGTAACAGAGGAGGCGGCACGAGCTTGCGGATTGGGTGCTGGGACACCGGTTGTGGCAGGTGGTGTTGACGCGGCCTGCGGAACCCTTGGTACAGGGGTTGTGAAAAGTGGCGAGACACAAGAACAGGGTGGTCAGGCAGGCGGCATGAGTATTTGTTTGGATACATATATTGCAGACCCACGAATGATTCTTGGGTTCCATGTAGTGCCGAATTGCTGGCTATTGCAAGGTGGAACAACTGGCGGTGGCGGAGTCATGAGATGGCTGGAGAGAGAATTTGCCGATTTTGAGAGAGAAGAAGGGAAACGTGTTGGAAAAAGCTCTCTAGAATTGTTT
>JAZQBW010000095.1:0-16691 GCA_045545895.1 Faecalimonas sp. | reverse complement strand
GGCTCACAGAACGACATGGCTACGATCCGACTTCTACAACAAAACCCATTTTCGACATTAGATAACGACCTCCCGCTCCAGGCCGTACGAGAACAAACATATTCTTTGTAATCCGTACATCGATAATTTCGTTATAATAGACGACAATCTTTTTTTTAGGAAAAGTCCACTCCATATACTCCTCATAAAAGATCGCACTGGTTGGAATATAAGATAGACCTGAGCGCTTTAGTGCATGCCTCTGCAGAACCAAACTGTTCAAAAAAGCAAACAGATAATCATAAGTAAGAGTATATATAAATACTATAATTACGACAATATCGCTGCAGCTTAATACAATTTCACCTCCTTTTATCCAAGAGTTAATCGTAAAAATAATACCCAAGCAACTAATGCAAGCAAAAACAAGATGAAATATTTTAATTCCCTTTTTCCGGAACTCATAAAAAGAATCTTCAAACCACAATGTTCGATTTTCTTCTGTTTTAACTTCAAATATAGGTTCCATTTTCCATTCTCCTTAAGCATATCGATGTGATGCATATTTTTGGGGACCTACCCTAAAAATGGCACTGGCAACAAGGCAAACACCAGCTGTTCCTCCACCTATAATAATGATATTCATATTTTCAGATAGGGTTTCTCGAATTGAACCCCAAAAACTCTTTTCTTCCTGTGGTTGCAGTGCCCAGGGCGGACTAGTTTCATCGTCCTCCCAATATACCTGAACATTAAATTCGACACTATTGTAGTCACCTGCACTTATTGTTAGCGAAGCAGATCCATCTAAGTTTATAGCCATCGAATGGGTCTCATCATTATATAATGTTAATGATAAGGTATAGCCTCCTTTATCTCCAGAATGTCCCTTTGCATAAGCTACATCAAAGTGTGATAACGAACCTCCAACAGAGAATTCGCTTTTTGATAAAGCGATTGTATAGGGCATCCCGTCAGGTACAATTAAATAAAAAGTAGTACTAACAACAATTCGAACATTCCCAACGCGTAACTGTTTTTGGGTACTGTATAATTCATATTCTTGGTCGCGACCGTCATGGTCGGAACAAGTCACAGGATTGTTACAGCAATAGGCAAACATATTATGATCAACAAATCCATTCAGATTAATTTGAGAGTCCGCATTGATGAATCTGCAATTCTCCGGATCATAGTATCTGCTTTGCAGGTAATAGAATCCCGTCTCGGCATCGTAGTAGTATCCACGATATCGCAGTGGATTCTTCTGTCCTATGCTCTCTGCAAGTGTTCCTGTAACAGATAAGATGTTTCCCCATGCATCATAAGCATACTCGACCACTCTCGTTCCTGTACTGTCTATGATTCCTATTACATCACCTTGTACATTGAACTCATAATAATAAGTATTTTCACTTGTTTCGCTCTTTATAACAAATCCATATGCACTTCCATTTTCATCATAGAGGAAGAGGATATATTCACTACCTGTTCTCTGTCCATACAGTGTGCCATTGAGGTAGTAGTAGTCTGTTGTAGTACCATTTACTGTCTTTGAACCTCTCAGACCATCAGCACCATAGGTATAAGCGATACTGTCCATACCTTTTGTGATATTGGCAAGTTTTCTTCCGTCTGCCCAACTGAATGTCATATCATTCCGGTAGGTTAGTGGGTTTCCAATATTATCATAAGTAATGGTTTCCCCATTATATGCTGTCAGCAAATCTTTCCATTCGTTGTCGCCATATGTATAGGTTTTACTTACTGTGCCATTTTTCTTTTCAGAAAGGATATTTCCACCATTATCATAAGTGTATTCATATACATCTGTGCCTCTTGTAACTGTCTTGAGTTGTCCCAGAGCATCATAGGTGTAACTTTCAATTACATTTCCATTCTTAGAAACATTTTGAATATTTCCCATTTCATCATAGGAGTATTCAAGGATATCTGAACCATTTTTCACTGTTTTAACAAGGGTTGTGGTTACATTAGTAGTTGCACCTTCCAAGTATGTATATTCGGATATATATGGGGTCGCACTACTGATTGTTTTCTTCTTCAGGCGATTCAATCCTCATAATCATAGCTAATTGATACTATTTATTTGCTTTCATTATAACTGATGTTTCGGCATTATTCAACACAAGCAACTCTATTAGCGCAACACACGAGACAAGTTTTGTTTCTCAATACGCTCATAGTACTCCCCAAAACTCCGCCCCCAAAAGAACGCTCAATAACTGTGCGAGAGCTTCTGGGAACGTCTAAGCAACTGCGCTCGGAGATGATATTAGGAGGGCGTGTCCAAAACTCCCTTCGGTCAAACAATCGTCCATACCCTCCACATCTTCCGACCTACAGTTGCAAGACTCATCTCAGAATCTCTCGAGGTTATTTCGCATTTCTTTTAAGATGCGTAGTTTGCGTGTAACTTCCCATAGTCGTTGTAAATGCCTTGTCTTGAACTTTATAAAATGTATTTGTTGTCAAAACAAATACTCTATACTGGCAAGCAACGCCTTCGGATAGCCCAACAGCACTTGTTAGGAGATTTCTGAAACCTTTTTTGTTTTGTTATTATCATTGTTATTCATTGAACAAATGAATTTCTTCGCCATCTATATTTATCCAATATTGCGCATCAATTTTAAAAATGCTAGCATAATACGTAATATATGTCTCGCTTGTTTTATTGTTTATATTTTCAAAATATAAAAATTGCGAATCTAAACTGTCTTTTATCTGCAATTTGCTTCCAGAAGCACCTGATACAACTAAATA
Organism: Faecalimonas sp.; assembly: GCA_045545895.1. Lineage (GTDB taxonomy): Bacteria > Bacillota > Clostridia > Lachnospirales > Lachnospiraceae > Faecalimonas. Next base: position 13,925 of record JAZQBW010000095.1, on the reverse strand, counting down.
ATAGTCACCTGTATTTTTATACTGATATACATTTATGAAAATTCCGTTATGCATTTTTTGCATTCTTAACTTTGTATCTAATCCTCTGCCTATTTTCCAACCATTTTCATTCTTAGGAATAATCATATAAACAAAATTTGTACTATCTCTTTCTCCGATAACAAAATCGCTATTTTTTCCTTGAATAACAAGTTTTACATCTTCTGAATTCACATAATTAAACGCATCTTCTGGCGATGAGAATGTTACAAAAAAATTCTCTATGGGAATTAAATTAGACAATACCCATAACACAATTATAATAATCCCTATTGCAATAACATATTGCTTCTTATGTGAAAGTTTGGATTTGTTCATCACAAACAACCCAACAAATAACAAACCTACCCAAAATACAAGCCTTACAACTCCAAACATTATATGCCACCCCTTTCTTAATCGCTAATATTGATAAGCTGGTTGTTGTGATAACTGCTGACCACCAACATATAACAAATAAATAGCTGCCAAGCCATATCCACTTGCACTAACATTCCAAAAGTTAGTTTGTGTAGTGTTATCCCATTGAATTGCTGTTGCTCCCTCCAATCCAACTTTTAGGTTGCTTAAATTTGCTCTAACACCCAAAGATTTTACGGTATTTCCTTTTATAATAGAACCCGAAAGTCCGATGTTATCTAAACCTACACTTATATCTAATGTGAATTTTGAAATATTTATTTTTACTCCTGCCGAAGATGATTTGACAGGATGTAAAACTTCTCCATTTGCATATACTGAAACAGGTTTGCTAGAGTCCCCCGACTGTTTGATAGTATGAGATGTGCTTATTCCTGTCTCTACAACAATCGGAGATGGCTCTGGAATTATTTTATTGCTATGTGTAGTTGTCAAATTAACAGAACTTCCCGCACCGAAAGTATTTTTTGCCCACTTTTTCACATTGTTCCATGCTTTCGTAAAAAAAGTTCCAATTTCCTTCCAAAACGTTCCGGTTGGATCTATTCTGTTCACTGGATTATTTCCACAATATGAAAACATATTAAACCCATTTATATCTTGTCCTGTCGAAACATATCCATCTGCATTTACAAACCGTCCAATCTCAGGATCATAATAACGGCTGGATACATAATAGAATCCCGTCTCGGCATCATAGCAATATCCACGATATCGAAATGGATTCAACGCTCCCAACATTTCTGCCTGTATTCCACTTACTCCCAACAGTTTTCCCCAACTGTCATAAGTATAAGTTACCACGCGACTGCTAGTCATGTCAAGAATACCCACAACATCCCCCTGCAAATTGTAGAGGTAGTAGTATGCACCGTTACTTTCCGTTCCTGTATACCATACAAAACCTTCACGTCTTCCTGTAGAATCATACATAAACACAAGACTCTCTTCTCCCTGCTTGAATGCCTGTATCGTGCCAGATGAATCCACAAGATATGTAGTTTGTGTTTCTCCTACTGTCTTTCCGATTCGTATTCCGTCTGTGTTGTATCTATAGCTTGTCCGTGTTCCATCGGCAAGTACTACTCCGCCAAGACGTCTTCCGTTCTCCCATGTGAAATTCATTCCATTCCGATAGATTAATGGATTACCGATTCCATCATAAGTGATAGGTTGACCGCCGTATGCAGTCAGTTTATCTTTCCATTCGCCGTCCCCATATGTATAGATAACTGTATCTGTCGGCTCACCTAGTTCTCCTGTTGTATATATATATTCTGACTTACTCAAGACATTTCCCGACGCATCATAGGTGTATGTAATGGTCCTTTCCTGTTCTTCGTCATTTTCCCGTATCAGCTGATTTAAGTTATCATACACATAAGTCTTTGTCTTGCTTTCTTCGCCATCTATCTCCGTGATGCTGATAATATTCCCTCTCGAATCATAGGCATATTGAAATCTACTGTAACCTTCCACTGCCGTCTTTTCTGTACTGCTTGTACCAATATAATGGGCATATTCGGATATCAATTCTGTAGTTCTATTTCCTGTCACATCCAAGAAAGTCGTCTCGCTTCTCAGATGTGTATTGGATTCTGCATCTGCATAGACCTTATGTACGATTTCTCGCTGCAAACTGTCGTAGGTGCGATCAACTTTACCTACCGGAAGAGTAGTGATTCCCGGTCTGTTGGCAGACAAATACGCATAACTTGTACTCTGCTTGATACCATTAAATGTGATTGTTACCTTTCCTGTACGGTCAAGATTGTCATAACGATAGGATAATCTTCCATGCGTAGTCAGATAATCTGTTACCCTGCCTGATAGATCGTAAGCGTAACTTATAGTATGTCCATTTTTCAGGTCAGTTACTCTTGCCAATTGACCGTTTGCATCATAGCAATACCTTGCAGTATATACAAGTATGCTGTTCTCCTGGCTGTTAGCTTTTTTTGCTACGATGCGGTCATATTTGTCGTATTCGTACTCCACAGTCTGGCCATTTCCGTAAACTGTTTTGATTAGATTCCCATTTTTATCTGCATAGGTGTTTGTCACTAAGGTGGTATCATCTCCGATAGTGACGACTTGCATGTTGGCCCATTTGTCGTAGATAAAATTGTAAATTGTGCCATTTCCAGTTGTAATGCTTTTAAGACGGTTTGCCAGGCTTGCAGAGTCATATCCATAATTGACGGTGTTCCCGCCACTGGTTACACCTGTCATGTTTTTCGTTACTGCATCATAAGTGTAACTGGTAGTGCTTTCGGATGCATCGGTAACAGAGTTTATCTGTCCGGTAGTGCTGTTTATGCTGTAGGCTATCCGGTTTCCTCTTTGATCGATTTCTGCATCCACATAGGCACCATTATCGGTATATTCTGTTCTCGTTTCTATGTATTGCTCGGAAGTCATGGAACCAACTTTTCCTAGTCGCACAGTTTCCACATTTCCCTTGTTCTTTCCCTCACCATAGGTATACTCAAAACCGATTCCCATGGAGTTTTCTTTAGCGGCAGTCATCTGCTTTTTATTGACTGAATCATAAGTATAAGAATAAACTGTATTTGTCGAATCCCTCAATGATGTCACCATGTCTGTGGCATTATTTATGGTGTAAGTGGTCTGGCGCTGTGCATTGTCTTTGCTCGAAATCATGTTGCCATCGCTGTCATAGGAATAGGTGGTGCCTGTTTCATCAATAGTCACCATTATGTCATCGAAATACACGGTATTGGCTTGATTATAATAGAGAACATATGCACGCACATGACTAATCACTTTTGTTTCGCTCCCCTTTTTAGGTGCTGCAGTGAATGCGACTGTCTGCCACTCACTTACATCGGAGTTAAAAGGCACATAAGACCACTCTATAGTCCCATCTGCATAAGTAATTCCAATATCTATGTCAAAAAGACGTTGTCTATCATCCGTATTTGGTGCCGCTACTGCTTTGGCTGAAGCGCGCATATGAAATGCCACACCTGCCTTCCCAACTTCTATCTTCTGATACATGTTTTTTGAGACAGTAGGATTGCCGGTGATTTTTATCTTTCCTCCTGTGATGCCATCACCGGAAGTGATATTGGTGGCACTCCAACTTTCTGTCTTGTTAAGGCTACTGTTTTCCAAAAGATTGTACGGGCTTACAGTATCATTTTCTTCCATTTGGAAACAATCAAACCATGTGGTTCCATTCACATACCGCAGTCCTCCGTACACATAGATAGACGTCGTATTAGCCGGTGTGGTAAATGTCATGGATACTCTCTGCCAGTCATTATTCCCTGTCAGTCTTGTATCACACTCGAACCTTTCAAGTTGTGTACCTCCATTACATGCCACCGCATACAGCGTTGCACCATTCGAACCACTTGGAATAACGCCTTCCGTCTTTATATATGCAGACAAAGTATATGTTTTTGCACCTGCTCTATTTACGATTTGTCTCCACCCACAACGTTCTGGCTGCAAATTATTCTGAGATACCTTTAGCGAATGATATCCCAAATAAGATTCATCGGTATCGATTGTAAACGTAGCTTCTGTCGGCGACCAGATAGAGGTTACCCAACTAGTCGTTCCATTTTCAGCGCTATGATCGGTTAAAAGATTATCAACATATTTTGCTCCTGCACTCACCTGTGTAATCTTATTATTGGACGCAGAACCAGAAGCTGTATTGTACCGGATATTGGATATGTTGCCATCATCTCCCACTACACCAGTCGTATGCCCCCAGTCATTGAACTGATAGGTCTCGGTTACAATCCCGCTTGCCTTTGTATAAGTAAACATTGTACTGTTCTGCAAAGAATAATCCATCGCAATACTGTTACCGACAGTACCATCCGCAGCATATTCTGTGACACTCTTTACCCGACATCTTTGCTGTGCTGTTCCAGAAGATGCGTAGGAATATTCAAGTTTTTTCCCATCTCTTCCGGTAACGGATGTTAAAAGATAGTATGTTTTTCCTCCCACTGTAACTGCAGTATATCCAAAAGTCATATTCGTTCCATCTGGAAAATTAATTTTGCTAAGACTATATTTTGAATAATTAAAGCTTACCGTTCCTTCCGGTCCTGTTATGCTTGTAATAGCAGTAGTACTATAACCAAATGTTATTTTCCTTTCTGCACCATCTGTAATACGTGAAAGTTTTGTGCCCCCATAACCAACCGTAACTTTTTGGTCCAGATGGTTTCCCAGATAAAGCAGATATCCATTTGATAAAAATACTGCCTTATTTCCATTTTTATCTTCGATGATATTAAGATTCGTATATGTACCATAGGATTGTCCCGTTTTCATGGTGAGCCCTAATCCATCTTCATCCTTATAAGTACCATCACTTTGCTTTTTAAAAAAGTGATGTGTCCCATCCATATCCAACCAGACATAATCAAAACCTTCTGCCTTCAATTCAGAAGCAATGCCACTGTACTCGGTTACATTTTCCACCAAATCGAGTCTCTGGCTATAGCTAGTCATCCATCCCACTCCGTTGATAGCACCTTTGGTATTGTTTTGGTAATGCTGGTTTGAAATATAACTATTGTACACAAAACTGATACCTATAGACATATTTGCTCCCGTTGTCTCTGCAATCGGAACCGTAAAAACCAAATTCCCCGAATAATCGTTGACATACCCGTTTCCTCCATTGACTGTCTGACTATGATATGTCCAATACTCCTCCAATCCCGCATTATTACGAAAAACGATAAGAAATGTCGGATACATTCCCTCGTACGATGGACAGTTTGAAGAATAATATTTTGTACAGCTGACCGGAGATGCAGTCTCTGCAGTCAGTGCGGTCAACATAACCCCGTGGTTTGGAATACTTCCTTCATACCACCCTTTTACAAGGCGTGTAATTTCCCATGTGTCAAATAAGTTTGATGGATTTTCATCCTGTGGCACAATATAATAATCCTGTATATTACTCTCATAGAGGCTACTGCTGTTATTCCATGTGGCTTGGCTCTGTGTCCAACTTCCGGTAGCTTTACGTACCTCTACAGTCATAGATTTGTTCCCGCTGTAGGAATAATAATTCTTTAATATCAGGCTTGCTTCGGTAATAACAGAACCAGCCGGAAGTTCAGGAAGCGTATCTAATTTTAAAAGGCTTCTTGTTTTTCCATAAATTGACGATTCCCTGCCTACCATCAGGGAACCCACTGCCATACCATTGCTTCTCATACTCATAGACGGCTTTGCTTCCGACAAAAAAGTATCTGAAATATTGATTTCACTGCTTACAACGAGATAAAAGTATGGGTCTACTGTTACAGGATAAACTGTATCATCGCTTTGCAAAAACGCTTCATCTGCAATGATAGTCAGATACATTATCTCCCCAGACGTGGACATAGACATTGTAACATCTGTACAGATTTTTTCTTCTGCATCCACCATAAATGGTGCTGATATTACCATTACCGGTTCGTTTCCATCTTTATAGAGCGCTACTGTTTGCTCGTCTTCTTGAACTGCAGACAGATTTCCAATATCTAGTTGCAGATTCCATATGTTTCCCGCTCTTTTGTCCTTCAGTATAATATTCTCCTTGATTCCCTCTGAGGAAACGATATATTGTAAATCGGTATATGCAAAGGCATCTGTACAGATACCTGTATTGGTAGCCCGGGATACTGTCAGGAATTTATCATCACCTGTTAATTGAGATTCTAATTCTCTTTCTGACCATTCTATGCTTCTCTGAGACATCCCCTCATAGAACCATGATACCATCTGTCCTTCTACCTCCATAGATACGACATTGCAAGGAGGGGTTGCTGGCAACATTTCATCACCTGCTGACAATCGATTTGTGACCTGTTTGGCAAAGTCTTTATTTTTTTCTTTAAACTCTATTTTTGTCTTGCCAGCGCGATTTGTATATACAAACGGTTTTGTTTCTTGATTCAAAGAAAATGCGGTGGTTTCTTCCGATGATTCAAATGTATAATCTATTTCCTCAAAATCACCTTGTTCGTTTTCAAAGTGTACTGACTGGTCATAGACTGCCAAGACATACGAACCATCACTCACATGAAAAGTTTTTGTCGTTTCCGTACGTTCTTCTTCGACTTCTGCTGTAATATATGGTTCACCAACTTCGATTGTTTTCTTTGCTTTCTTCGCATTACCTGCCATACTACTTGCTGAAGCGTTTTTCTCTAAAGCTATTGCTTCCAAAGGCAACGTAGTCGTCACCATAACTACACTTAACATGATTGCAAAAATTTTTGATATCAATCTACTTTTTCTCATTTTCCTTCCTTTCTCCTTTTTTACTTAAAACAAAAAAGGTAAGAAAGCCAAGAGCAATCTGCTCTTTGTTTCCTTACCTTTGATAACCATTTATATTATACAATAATTTTCTGATTATTTCTATACCATATTTGAATTTTCAAACATTTTTCTCAGCAAAGTGGATACTTTTCTGTAAGCTCCGCCACCATAGCCTGTACCTTCTCAATATGATCTTCGCTTTCCATCACAAGCGCGATAGCCTCTGCTATTTTATCCATATCTTCTTCCACCATACCTCTGGTAGTAACAGCCGGTGTGCCAAGACGAACACCACTTGTTACAAATGGAGAACGTGGGTCATTTGGAATGGTATTCTTGTTACATGTAATGTGTGCACGATCCAAACGTTTTTCTAATTCTTTTCCACTTAAGTTTGTCTCACTCAAGTCTACCAGCATCAAGTGATTATCCGTTCCACCGGAAACGATTTTTACACCGCGCTTCATAAGTCCTTCACAAAGGGCTTTTGCGTTTTTCAAAATCTGTGCCTGGTATTCCTTAAACTCCGGTTGCAATGCTTCCTTAAACGCAACTGCCTTTGCAGCAATCACATGTTCCAGCGGACCACCCTGAATTCCTGGGAAGATTGCCTTATTAAAGTTAAACTTGTCCGCTGCTTCTTGATTACAAAGAATCATACCGCCACGTGGACCACGAAGGGTTTTGTGAGTTGTAGTTGTTACAACATCAGCGTATGGAATTGGCGATGGATGAAGTCCTGCTGCCACAAGACCTGCAATATGGGCAATATCCACCATCAAATATGCTCCCACTTCATCGGCAATCTCTCTAAATTTCTTAAAATCAATAATCCTGCAGTATGCGCTTGCACCTGCCACAATTAATTTTGGTTTTACTTCCAGTGCGATTTTACGTACTTCTTCATAATCAATCACACCCTGCTCATTCACTCCGTAGAATGTAACATCAAAATATTTACCCGACATATTTACCGGTGAACCATGAGACAAATGTCCACCATGATCCAGATTCATTCCCATAACTTTATCACCTGGGTTTAACATAGCAAAGAATACAGCCATGTTTGCCTGAGCGCCCGAATGTGGCTGCACATTTGCATAGTCACAGCCAAACAATTCTTTTGCACGTTCCCTTGCAAGATCCTCAACCACGTCTACACAACTGCAACCGCCATAATAACGTTTTCCCGGATAACCTTCTGCATATTTATTTGTAAGTGGGCTACCCATTGCTGCCATAACAGCTTCGCTCACCCAGTTTTCTGATGCTATTAACTCAATATGTGAATTCTGTCTCGCCATCTCACTTTCAATGGCCTGTGCTATTTCCAAATCTACCTTTTTGATTTCCTCAAAACTGTACATCTTCTGTTCCTCCATTTTTAATTAATCTAGGATAGATCTCTCACTGAGTGTGATTTCATATGTTTTTTCCACATATTCCCCATTCGCATCCATGACTTCTACCACAATTTCCACCTTTTCCCCTGCTTTGTAATATTCCAGCTGTCCTTGCAGGTCGTCCATACTCTTAATACGTGTGCCGTCGAATTTTGTGATAATACTCTTCTTTGGAACTCCGGCTTTCTCTGCTGCTCCGCCTTTGATAAGTTCTGAAATCTGCACGCCTTGTGGCAAGCCGTAAAGCTGTGATGTTTGTTCATCTACACTAATCCCTTGGATTCCAATGGTACCACGTTTTGCTTCCTGTACTTTTTCTCTTGTTTCACGATTCATCAAATCGTTAATAATATCGTTGACATCTGAAATTGGAATGGCATACCCCATACCTTCTACTGCATCGGCACTTACTTTCACTGTATTGATACCAATCACTTCACCGTTGGAGTTCAAAAGAGCGCCACCACTGTTTCCCGGGTTGATTGCTGCATCTGTCTGAATCAATTCAGAATCAAAGCCTTCGATTTCTCTTTCTAAAGCACTAATGATTCCACAAGTCACAGACTGACCATAGCCAAGTGCATTTCCAATTGCGATTGCCGGCTCCCCTACAGAAAGCTTATCGGAATCCCCGAGAGTAGCCACTTTAATGGCATCCAAGGTTTCGTTTGAAATGCTGGAAAGTGGTACTGCTACAATTGCAAGGTCAATATCTGCATCTGTACCCTTAATCTTCCCTTCGACACTTGCACCATCAGCGAAGGATACTGTCAATGTACTGCTGCCTTCCACCACATGGTTATTGCTCACAATTAGGAGTTCGCTGTCATTCTGTCCGATAATGATTCCAGAACCACTGCTCTCGTATTCTTGAATGGTAGTTCCACCAAAGAAGAAATTCTGTACCTCCTGTACCGTAAGATTGGTAATGGATACTACCGATGGCATCACATTTGCAGCTACCTGTGCAACGTCTGTAAGTTCTTTGTTACCATTGTTGGTTGTCTGAGTTGTACTAACTGTTTTCCCTGGTTCTCTACTTCCATTTCCAAAAAACTCGCCAATAAAAAAGTTACTTGCCTGGAATACCACACTTGCAACCAGACCAAACACAATTGCAAGACTGATACTGAGTATCCACTTCTTACCGGTACCTGATTTCTTTTTTGTCTTTTTAGGCTTCACCGGTTGCTCTTGTTTCACATAACTATAGCTGTAAACAGAATCCTCAACCTTTTGCTCTGCTTTCGGCGCTTCGTTGTACACCGTTTGTGCCTCTGCTTGTGGTTCTGATTGCGGTTCTTCTGCCACCTTCTCTGGCGCAGAATTGTACATAACAAAATTGATTGCACTTGCTTCAGTTGCATTTTCTTCCCCTACAGGCTGTTCTGTTGGCTGCTGAATATTCTCCACTGAGTCCTGCACTGCACTTTCCATGCTCTCCTGCAAAGTTTCCTGGTTCACCGGCTCTGGTTCCACGTTTGATTTATTTCCATATTCATATGCATTGTAATTATATTCGTTGTCCATAATCTATGCTCCTTTCTCACTTATGATTGTAGTGTATCAACTAAATGTGATGAAATTGTGTACGAAACACAAAAAATTTCAAAAATATATTAAAAAATAGAAGAGATGCCATTTCAGCACCTCTTCCTAAATATTAATCATCTAAATCAATAAAGTCCATCTCGAAATCCAGTTCCTCGTCATCATCAAGATATTCTTCTTCATCTGCCTGCAGGGCAGCCTCCAATGCCTTGATGTCATCCGCTGGTTCCCTGTTCTCCTTTGGCTCATCTTGTAACAAAATTTCTGACTCTGCTTTCGGCTCTTCAACAACTTGTGCCTCTGCCACCTCTTCGTTTGTCTCCTCCGACTTGTCTTCTTCAACTTCCTCGAATGCAACATCTTCTACTTGTTCAAGTACAACATCATCTTCTGTTATTTCCAGATTCACAAACGTTGTATCATCCTCGTCGTCAAAATTGATGACTAAATTTTCTTCGTCCGAGTCATCTTCTTCCTCATCCAAATCAATTCCATATTCATCATATAACTCATCCAATTCCGCATTGCGGTTATACAACTTCACACTTAAAATAATAATCAATATGATAAAGAGAATGAAGCCTAATCCTGTACCCAGAATGACATAGTCCAAATGATTTTGTAGCATCTCACTCAGTTTACCAAACATAGGAACATCTTCTTCCTCTTCTTCCACAGCCGGTGCTTGGAATCTCTGGTAAGTACCTTCTTGAATATCAAAACGATATAAAGAGTCTTCGCCATTTTGATTCATTGCGTAAAGAATACAGTAATCCGGTTCTTCCGAATTCTGCCATGCCGGAAAATCTGTTCCATTCACTGTAACAGACGTTTCTACATAAGTTTCCGGTAAAACTACATTTTCGACAGTTGTCAACAATACAATCGTAGTAGATTCAGAAACTCCGATGGTCTCATATGGTGCAAAAGTTGCATTATCCGCTACATATACAAAGAATTTTCCTTCTCCATTGGCATCTACCAGATAACCAAGTGTCAAACCAGAACTTTCTTGCATTACAACTTTGTGCTCTTCTCCGTCATATTCAATCGTAGATGCTACAAATCCTTGAGGAATATCGGTATCAGCAAAAGCATCTGAGAATGTATAAGACACTCCATCTACATCTACAATAGTTGTTGCATCTGCATCAGGTACATCTGTGGTCGGCTCATCTGCAGATACAGCAGGTGCTTCTCCCAGCGCAATAGTAATAGTGGAATTTCCTTGTTGACATGTCACCCTTGTATCAGAAGTATTATATACGGTATGGCTTGTCACCTCTACTTTTGTAGTACCCTCTTTTAATACATCAAAGTACATTAAGAATTCTGCTCTTTTTCCACCGGCCTCTCCTGTGGCACTGTATGTAAGTTGTCCCGGAGTTGATTCTGTCACGTTATCACCATTCTTAAATTTCAACATGGTGGTGTCATATGTCATCACTACTGTTCTATCCTCAATGTTATTATCCAGCTCAACTACACCCTTTAACGTCAATGTCTCACCTACTGCTGTTGAAGGATCTTCAAACATAATGGCATTTCTAGCATGACTCAACATCGAAAAACAAGGAACTGCCAAGCATACCGCCAGTAATAACGTTGCAATCTTTTTCATCATCTTCATAAGTCTGTCCTCTTTCTTTCCTTTTGTGTTTTCAAATACTTCTTTTATCTTACATGATTTGCAAGAAAATGTCCACACCCTTTCCACTATTCTGTAGATTGTGTGTCTTCCTCTAAATCTTCATAATCTTCTCTGGTATAACCGGATAAACTTTCAATCTCTTCTGCAATCTCTTGCACGGTGTCTGATACCGTGTATTCATCCTTCGGATATAAGAATTCATGGAGTTCTTCTACATTTTCCACAAATCCTAATGGAATGACAACGCTTCCGATTCCCTCTACACTTCCATCCGTAAGTTCAAACGGAAATCCACTGCTCTCACCCAGCTCATACTGCATAGCCCCAGCAGCTAGTTTAAATAATTCCGTCAACGTGAAGCTGGTGGAAACCTGTGGAAATACCTCATCAATCACATTGTTCAATGTAGATAGATCGGTCTGTTTTAGCTTTTCCACCACTTTTTGAATGACAAGTCGCTGTCTTTCCGTACGAGCATAATCACCACCCACATTTTTTCGAATGCGTGCATAAGTCACAGCTTGTACACCATCTAAGATTTGTCGCCCTTCAGATACTAAAAGTGCCTTTTGCCCAACGACTAATGCGGTTTCCTTTGAAGCGCGATTTAATTCTGCTGCTTCATCTGCATTTAATTCCACTTCTATGCCACCTAATAAATCAATCGTATTTGCCAGAGCTTTGAAATCCATCGTCACATAATGTTCAATATCCAAATCCAGATTTCGGTTCAACATATTGATTGCTTCCTGTGGTCCTCCCACAAAGTAAGCATTGTTTGCCTTTTTTATGTTACCATCCATCTGCTGCAACATTAAATCACGATACACAGAAACCAATTTAACCTCTTTCGTATCATTGTTGATTGCCGCCACGATTATGGTATCTGCATGGGTACCTTCCTCCAACTGTCCCTCTCTGGAGTCTCCTCCAAATAATGCAACGGTCGTATATCCTTCTTGTCGAATTCCCTCGTTGAACAAAATATCCCCGTCACCAAACATATTCAACTGTATCTTTCCATACTTAACCATGACATAACCTACCGCCAATAATGCCAGCAGAATCAAAATCTCCACGATCAAGAAAATAGCTCTTCTTCTCCTCTTGGCGCGACGTTTCTTTGCCACTCTTTCGGCCTTCGCTTCCTTTAAGGTTCTCCCTCTCTTTGCCATAACTGCTCCCCTTATAAAATCTTATTATTCGAAACTTGCTGTTCCAGCACTTGTATATGCGATGTAGCTTTTTCCCCTGTTTATTACCAGCTCTTCACCGCTTTCCTTGTAGAACCGCAGATATTCTCCCTCATTATTATTTGCCTTGGACCAATGAATCTTTTCTATAGCTCCATTGGAAATATAGTAACCAACAGAACTACTAGAACCTGCCCAGTCAATTTTTTTGTGTCCTACTTCATCACGAACAGAGACACTTGTTTCTAACACAAACACATTTGTAAACGATAATGTTTCTCCTGTTGCTCCATCGATGTGATCATGTCCGTTAATCTGTTTTTTATACACATGACTTTCCGCATCATAAATCAACTTGGCTGTCTGGGCTCCAAAGTTAATATATGCCTGGTTACAAGCATTTCCTTCAGGCGTAAGCACCTCATCAAACTTGCAGAATTGGAATGCGGTTCCCTTTTTACTCTCTAACAAATCCATCCGTTTTCCATCTACCTCTACCGCCGCCTTAAACTCCGGACCTTTAAAATATCCCGTATGTTCCAACGCATATCCCGCATTTCGTCTGCTAGAATCACGGGCGAACAGATTGTGTGGATTCCCCAATCCATCATATCTGTCAATTCCCAAAGAATTCACATAACTTAAAATTGTCTGGTCACTGCCCCAATGTATGTAAAAAGCATCAAACCCTTTTGCAATTGCCGGATAATAGTAGCGACAGCTACGAATGGCACATATATTCGGCATAGTTGTATAATCTGCGTACAATGCCATTAACCTTGTCTGATTTCCTTCCACCGGAAGTTCAAATATCACATCAGCTTCCCCAATCCCATATTGAGGAAGTGCAGGTTCTATATTATTCACCATTACGGCAACCGGTCTTTTCCCTACTGCTTCTGCTGACAAATCATCAATACCAGTCAGCAAATTCTGTCGCTCTGATGGCCCTTCTTTCTTCGGTATCTCTCCAATTAATGAAGTTTGTGGAAGTTCCATGCTCACGGCTTGTCCTTTCTTTCCACAACCAACTACAGTAGCCACCAGCATCACTGCTACAAACAAACATCCTAATTTTTTCAATCTGCTTTTCATTTGTAAACTTCTCCCCATTGATTTGTATATTAAACCTCTTCTATTTTATCAAACTCTGACCTACAAGACAACCTTTGAATTGAAAAACACCCAAGTCGATTGACTTGGGTGTGAATATTTTGGCTCTAAAATAAATGTTGGGGTGGATGATTTCAAATAATCATCCGTCGCAGCATTTTTTCTTTTATAATAAAAAGAAAAACCTCCAAGTGCCAGTCTTCCCAAACTAAAACACCCGGAGGTACATCAAATGCATAGTCA
>JAZQBW010000094.1:0-17927 GCA_045545895.1 Faecalimonas sp. | reverse complement strand
CACATCCGCAAACAGAGTCTGTATGCCATTCCCCAGTTTTAACGTTGGAAACACCTCAAAGAATTTCTTTGTCATTCTATTTCTCCCAATTCAAAAGCTCTTGTCTGAGCGTTTCGAGTAATTCTTCTTCTTTTACTTTTTTCACTATCTCGCCCTTTTTAATCAAAAGGCCTTCACCGATGCCGCCGGCAATTCCGATGTCCGCTTCTTTGGCTTCCCCCGGACCATTTACCACACAGCCCATAACCGCCACTTTGATATCTAGCGGAATATCCGCCACCATATTTTCCACCTGGTTGGCAAGTCCAATCAAATCAATCTTGGTTCTTCCGCAGGTCGGACAAGACACAACCTCAATTCCTCCCTTACGAAGTCCCAAGGTTTTTAAAATCAGTTTTGCAGACTTAATCTCTTCCAACGGATCTCCCGTCAAAGACACACGAATGGTATCTCCAAGACCCTGATACAACATGATTCCAAGGCCTACGGAAGACTTGATATTTCCGGACAGAACGGTGCCTGATTCTGTAATCCCAATATGAAGAGGATAATTGCATTGCTCCGAAATCAGCTCATGGGCTTTCACGCACATGAGAACATCCGAAGACTTAATGCTTACTACAAGATTATCATATCCCATGTCCTCAATTAGGTGCACCTTGTCTAGGGCACTCTCCACAATGCCTTCTGCAGTCACACCACCGTATTTTTCCACCAGTTCTTTTTCCAAAGAGCCACTATTCACACCCACACGGATTGGAACACTGTATTCCTTTGCTTTGTCTACAACTGCCTTCACTCTGGAAACATCACCGATATTACCTGGATTGATGCGAATCTTATCTGCTCCGTTTTCAATAGCTGCAATGGCCAATTTATAATCAAAATGGATATCTGCAACCAAAGGAATATGAATCTGCTTTTTAATCTCTGCTAGAGCCTTGGCCGCCTCCATGGTCGGAACTGCACAGCGGATAATCTCACATCCTGCTGCCTCAAGAGCAAGAATCTGGGCAACCGTTGCCTGCACATCCTCCGTCTTTGTATTTGTCATAGATTGAATGGCAATTGGATTGCCCCCGCCGATTTCACGATTTCCAATCTGGATGACTTTCGTTTGTTCTCTTCTCATATGTGATTCCTCCCACAAATATAAAATAGGATTCTATAACCCAATGATACTAAACAGTCCCGTACTTGCAACTCCCATAATGATACCTGCAATGAGAACTCCAAGTACAACTGCCTTGGTGGTCTCTTTGAATCCCATGTTCAAAAAGGAGGCTGCAAGAGTTCCTGTCCATGCTCCTGTACCTGGAAGAGGGATTCCAACAAAAAGCATAAGAGCAATAAACAAACCGCCTTTTCCAGCCTTTTCTGTAAGTTTACGGCCACCTCTTTCGCCTTTTTCGATACAGTAGGTGAAGAATTTTCCAATGTATTTCTTGTCACATCCCCACTCCAATACTTTTCTTGCAAATAGGTAGATAATCGGTACCGGTAACATATTTCCAATGACACATGTAATCAGTGCCGGAAAATAATCCAATCCCATGCCTACTGCAATTGGTACTCCTGCACGAAGTTCAATCAGTGGAACCATGGAAACTAAAAAACATAATAAATACTTTTGAATCATCTATACTTTCTCTCCATCTCTTTTTTATTGTTTGTTTATATACTTTTTCAGGAAGGAAATCAGTCCTTCCATTTCCTCACGCGTACCAATTGAGATACGAAGGTACTCTTCGATACGGGCACCGCCCAAGAATCGAACATAAATATTTTCTCTTTTCAACGCCTCAAACAGTTTCTTGGCAGAAAAATCAGGGTGTGTCACAAAAACAAAGTTAGACTTTGAATCCGGGAATAAAAATCCCAGTGCACGTAACTCTTCTTTTACCCATTCTCTCGTATCTACAATCTTTTGCACTTGCTCTTCAAAATATGCTTTATCCTTGACTGCTTCCACTCCGCAAACCAGGGAAGTCTGATTCATGGTGTAGGAATTAAATGAGTACTTTGCATCATTTAAATACTTGATTAAAGTTGGGTTGCTGATTGCATACCCTATTCGCATCCCCGCCATGGAACGAGCCTTGGAAAAGGTCTGAACCACGATTAGGTTGTCATATTGGTCAACCAACTCCATGGCCGATTTGCCTGCAAAATCAATATATGCCTCATCCACAATCACTATGACATCCTGGTTATGCTCCAAAATGTCACGAACAAAATCCAAGTCCTCGTAAATAGAAGTCGGCGCATTTGGATTTGGGAAAATGATTCCCCCATTTTCCTTGTAGTAATCCTCTTTCACTATGTGGAAATTCTCATCCAATGCCGGACACTCATACGGAATCCGATAAAGTTCGGCCCAAACCTTATAGAAGGAATAGGTAATATCCGGAAATAAAATCGGTTTTTCCGAATTAAAAAATGTCAAAAAACACATGGCAAGGACATCATCAGACCCTACCCCCACAAATACCTGTTCATCTTTTACTCCATAATATTCCGCAAGAGTATGTACTAATTCTCCTGCTGTGGGATCCGGATATAGTCTCATTCTATCCACATCCATATTCATAAGTGCCTTTTTCACTCCCGGCGCAGGCGGGTATGGATTCTCATTGGTATTTAGTTTAATCACCTTGTGCTGTGGTTGTTCCCCAGGCACATATGGTTCTACCTTTCGAATATTTTTTTCAAACGCTTTCATTCTTTTTTTTCCTTATTCAAAATATTCTTTTGCCAGTTCTCTAAATTTCGGCAATGCATTTACAATGGTTTCGTATGCCACGCAATATGCCATACGTACAAATCCCGGACATCCAAAGGAACTTCCCGGCACAATCAAAATGTTATATTTTTTTGCAGCCGCACAAAATGCCTTTTCGTCTTCGATTGGTGATTTTACAAAAAGATAAAATGCACCTTCCGGCTTAATACATTCAAAACCGCATTCTAATAAACCATTATAAAGTGTCTCTCTGTTTCTATCATAGTAAGAAATATCCGTCTTTGCATTTAGGCATTTGGCAACCATCTTCTGTTGAAGTGTTGGTGCATTGACAAATCCCAAAATACGTGTTGCAACACTTGCTGCAGACAATAAATCTTCACTGTCAGAAGCCTCATCCGGAATCACCAGATATCCAATACGTTCACCCGGAAGGGAAAGAGACTTACTGAAAGAATATCCGATAATGGTATTGGCATAATACTTTGTCAAATATGGAACCTCCACACCATCATATGCAAGCTCCCGATATGGTTCATCGGAAATCAGATAAATATCTGTGCCAAATTCCTTCTGCTTTGCTTCCAGAATGGATGCCATCTTTTGGATCGTTTCTTCTGAATAAACCACACCGGTTGGATTATTCGGTGTGTTTACAATCACTGCCTTCGTCTTTTCCGTAATCTTTGCTTCAAACTCATCTAATTTTGGTTGAAACGTCTCTGTATCCGGGGAAATTGCAACAAGTACTCCATCAAAGTTAGCTGTGTAGCTTCTGTACTCTCCAAAATACGGTGCAAATGTAATGACTTCATCACCTGGATTCAACAGAATTTTTAAGGCAACATTCAATCCGCCTGCTGCTCCCACTGTCATTACAATGTTTTTCCCTTCAAACCTTGTGTCAAATCGTTCATTAAGGGAATCTGCAACAGCTTGTCTTACCTCTGCATAACCGGCATTGCTGTTAGTATAACCGTGAAGCACCACCGGGTCTTCTTCATTTAAAATCTCTAAAATGGCATCTTTCACTTCCTGCGGTGCCGGCACATTGGGATTCCCAAGGCTGAAATCAAACACATTTTCACGTCCGTAAATACCAGCCAGACGATTCCCTTCCTCAAACATTGCTCGGATTGCCGAGCTGTTTGCTACCATACTTTTCATCTTTTCTGCAATCATTGTACTCTCTCCTTTACAAGTCCTTTTTCCACCAAGAATACCGGGCGGTAAGATAATTTTGCCTTACGAAGCCCCTCTGCTCCCGTGTCCTCTTCTCTATTGATATATTTGTAATTCATACATTCATGTTCCACAAATTGCTGATTAATCATAGGGTAAGCTCCCTGAATATCAGAAAAAGCCTTTTCTATATGAACCACGAAAGTATCCTCACAGATGGGTTCCCCTATGGTAAATGCAACCACTTCTCCATTTACCCGAAGGACTCCTCCCGTCAGCTCCAATTCCTGTTGCAGGCGAAGAGAATTTAAGGTCACACACATCTCCGCATTTTTCTCCTCGTCATCCTCACAGCCATTTTGCTGTCGCCACTTAAGTGCCATCTGAAAACACTCCTCTGCGTTCTCCGAAGTCAATGTTTCATAACACCAATCTTCAAACGTAGATTTAAATTTGTTAATATGATTCCTCTTTCCATGCAGTTTTTTCCCAGATAGAGTGGCAAGCTTTTCTGATTCATACACATAATCCGCCACATCTCTATTGTACTGGATTTCAAATCTACCCGGATACCACTCGTCTAACTGAGCAAACTGTGACTCTGTCACATGATAAAGTTGAAATGATGCTCCCTGCTCCTGGGAATAAGCGTTTAAAAACTCTATCGCTCGCTTTACGTCTTCTGGTTCTCCAAGGGGATAAGTAAATGCCAGTCCCTGATTTTCCGATTTGAAAACCAATGTGTTTTCTATGATTGCATATACAACCTTATAGTGTCTTGACCAAAGGTACGCATTTGCAAATGTCTTTTCACAGCTTCTGCTTGGATATTTGGTAAAATAAGAATGTAGTAATTCTCTGTCTTCTAATTCAGGACGTTTAAACGAAATCTCTCTCATTCATGTAACTCCTTGTTATCATTTCTAGATTTATTTTGCATTCGCTTAGTATATCACATTTCTGACCTTTTTAACAAACTATTTGCTATGCATGTGGTAGAGTGCTTCATATGCCCCTTTCTTGGCAAGCAACTCTTCATGAGAACCCTCTTCCTCGATTCCCTTCTCCGTCAGCACCAAAATACGCTTGGCATTACGGATTGTAGTCAAACGATGAGCGATTACAAAAGTGGTTCGATTCTTTGCCAGCTCTTCCAACGACTGTTGTACTACCTGCTCACTTTCATTATCCAATGCTGAAGTAGCCTCGTCAAAAATTAAAATTGGTGGGTTCTTCAAAAATACGCGGGCAATGGAAAGTCTCTGTTTTTGTCCTCCTGATAGTTTCGTTCCACGTTGTCCAATATCCGTATCATATCCGTCAGGGAAACTCATGATGAAATCATGAGCATTTGCCCTCTTTGCAGCACGAATTACATCTTCATCCGATGCATTTGGATTGCCATAACGGATATTCTCCATAATCGTACCTGCAAATAGATATACATCCTGCTGGACAATTCCAATTTGGTTACGCAAATCTTCCAACTTCATTTTTCGAATATCGATACCATCAATTTTAATGGCTCCGCCTGTCACATCATAAAATCTTGGAATCAAACTGCAAAGTGTGGTCTTTCCCACGCCGGAAGGTCCAACCAATGCCATATACTCTCCCGCTTGCACGGTTAAATGAATGTGATTCAACACTTTTTCATGACCACTTTCATAATAGAATGAAACATTGTCAAAATCAATGTCACCCTTAAGATTACTTACAGACACTGCATCCTTAGCATCTTCAATATCCGGGGCAATCTCCATAATTTCCATAAATCGTTCAAAACCAGAATACCCATTTTGGAACATTTCTGTAAAGTTAATTAATTTCTTCACCGGTTCCGTAAAGTTATTGATATAAAGTAAAAATGTAATTAAATCTGCCACAGTCAGCGTTCCTGCTGCCATAAAACTCACTCCGCCAACCAACACTGCAACGGTAACCAAAGTGGTAAGCCCCGAAAGTCCGGAATGATATCCTGCCATATGCCGATAGCTCATTCTCTTTGCTTCCACAAATCCTTCGTTACCCTTATGAAATTTCTTCATCTCAATTTCTTCATTGGCAAAGGATTTTACCACACGGATTCCCGAAAGGCTATCCTCAATCTGGCTGTTAATCTCTCCGATGGTTTCACGTCTGCTTTTAAAAGCCCGCTTCATCTTGCGGTTAAAATAATAGGCATACACTGCCATAATTGGCACAAAAGAAAATGTAATCAAGGCCAGCGGAACGTTGACATACATCAAAACAATGAAAGCACCTGCAATCTTAATGATGGAAATAATAATATCCTCCGGACCATGATGCAAAAGTTCTGTAATATCAAACAAATCGCTGGTGACACGGGATAAAAGTCCTCCCACTTTTTGATTATCATAAAATGCAAAGGATAATTTCTGATAATGTCCAAAAATATTCTTCCGCATATTTGCTTCCATATAAGTTCCCATCATATGCCCGTAGTAGGTCATGAAATAATTGCAGCCTGCTTCTATAAGAACCAATACTACCAGCAAAATACCAAGATACAATATGGTTTCCTGCGCTTTTCCTATCTCATAATACACAACATCATTTGTAATATATCTCACAATCAAAGGAATCAAAAGTGTAATAACCGCTCCTACGATCGCAAAGAATAAATCGCTGAAAAATAATAATTTATATGGCTTGTAGTAGCTTAACAATTTCTTCAGATTTTTTTTCATTCCTATCACTTCTCTCCTATTTTCCTATCCTATCTATTATACACTACTGCTACTATACTTGCAAAATAGTTTTTCACTATAGAACGGATTTAATTTACGGCAAAATATTCTAACTTCACTTGCAAAGAAACAGAAACACCCCTATAATCTTAATAGATAATAGAAACCAATGATGTTGCCGGGGGTACAAATGAAACCAAGCAAAAAAAAGAAAACAAAATGGATACGAAAGCGTCATGAGATAATTACGAGGATTGCCTATTTCATCCTATATCCTTATACCCGCTGGAAATATGGAATTACGATTGAACGCTTCAAAGAACAGGGGAATAGACAATATCTGGTGTTGATGAATCATCAAACACCTTTTGACCAGTTTTTTGTAGGAATGGCCTTTAAAGGCGCTATATATTATCTTGCAACAGAAGATATCTTTTCACTTGGCTGGCTTTCTTCTCTTCTGCGTTTTGCAGTAGCTCCTATTCCAATCAAAAAGCAGACAACAGATATCGGAGCCGTAAAAACTTGTTATCGAGTTGCCAAAGAAGGGGGCACCATTGCGCTTGCGCCGGAAGGCAATCGTACTTATAGCGGTAGAACTGAATATATGAACCCAGCCATTGTTTCCCTTGCGAAGACCTTAAAACTTCCAATCGCATTATTTCGCATTGAAGGCGGATACGGCACATGTCCAAGATGGAGCGATGTGGTCCGAAAGGGCAAAATGCAAGCTTACGTTGCTAAGGTTCTGGAGCCGGAAGAATATGGCAAAATGTCTGATGAAGAATTGCTCAACTGCATTCAAGAAGGTTTATACGTAGACGAAGCATCTGTAAGTGGTGAGTTCCACCATCCAAAATTGGCGGAATATCTGGAACGTGCCATTTATGTGTGTCCGTATTGTGGACTATCAACCTTCGAAAGTCATAACCACATCATAGAATGTAAAAAATGTAAGCGCCAAATCAAATATCTTCCTACAAAGGAATTAAAGGGAGAAGGATTTGATTTTCCGTTCCACTTTGTAGCCCAATGGTATGATTATCAAAGGGACTTTGTAAATGGTCTTGACACCGGCGATTACATAGAGACACCACTCTTCCAGGATGTTGCAGACTTGTCTGAAGTAATCATAAACAAGAAGAAACTTCCACTGCAGAAGGACGTTAAGATTGACTTGTATGGTGACCGAATGATTTTGAACCCAGATTCAGAAAAAGAAATGGTTTTTCCATTTAGGGAAGTTACGTCAATTTCCGTTCTTGGCAGAAACAAATTAAACATATATTACAACCAAAAAGTATATCAAATAAAAGGCGATAAACGTTTTAATGCATTAAAATATGTAAACTTCTGTTATCGTCACAAAAACATATGCAAGGGGGATAAAGATGGAAAATTTTTGGGACTCTAGTGTTTGGGGCAGTTTTATGCTGCTGGCAGTATTATTATCAAGTTTATTAGTAGCAAATATGATTAAAAAATCCGTTCCTTATTTGCAGGAGTCACTGATTCCCACTTCCGTTCTTGGGGGAGGACTCCTATTAGCAATTGCAGGAATTTACAGAATGTTTACCGGAAACCCACTGTTTGATTCATCATTCTTTGGTGGAAACGGCTCTGCAAACTTAGAAATTCTCACTTATCACACTTTGGCACTTGGTTTTATTGCATCTACATTTAAAACATCCGACAATAAACTAACCAAGGAAAGAACCGTTGAGATTTTCAATACGGGAGTTACCACAGTCGCTACTTATCTGTTGCAAGCCGTAGTGGGATTTGGTATCACAATTATTGCAGCATTTATCATAGAAGATTTCTTCTCCGCTGCGGGAGTTCTTCTTCCATTCGGATACGGCCAAGGCACCGGGCAAGCCATGAACTATGGTGGTATCTATGAAAATGAATATAGTTTTCTTGGTGGAAAAAGCTTCGGACTTACCATTGCCGCATTTGGATTCCTAAGTGCAAGCATTGGCGGGGTGATTCACCTTAATCTTTTAAAGAAACGAGGCAAGGTGATTTTAAGAAAGGCAGACGATGCCGTCCTGCGTTCTGAAGAAATCGAATCTTCCAATGAGATTCCAATGCAAGAAAGCATTGATAAAATGACGGTACAGATTGCACTCATTGCCGTTGCATACTTACTCTCTTACGCATTGATGTATTTACTGGGATTACTTCTTCCTGGTATGAAATCTGTCATATTTGGATTTAACTTTTTACTTGGGGTTTTGTCTGCAACACTGATTAAAACAATATTGAAAGTATCAAAGAAAGCTGCCGTTATCAAAAAACAATATACCAACAATTTCCTAATGACACGCGCCTGCAATTTCTTCTTTGATATTATGGTAGTAGCAGGTATTGCAGCAATTCGAATTGATATGGTGGAAAAATACTGGGGAATCCTTCTCATCCTCGGTGTAGTTGGTGCAATCATTACATACGCATACATCCGAATTTCATCAAAGACTCTCTTTCCGGCATATGCAGAAGAACAATTTCTTGCCATGTACGGAATGCTGACCGGAACGGCAAGTACGGGTGTAATCCTTCTTCGTGAGATTGATGGTGATTTCAAAACACCTGCAGCAGACAATATGGTATATCAAAATTTTCCGGCCATTGTGTTTGGCTTCCCACTGATGCTGCTTGCTACCCTTGCACCGCAAAAGCCAACATTGACCTTGATTATACTGTTTATATTCTTTCTTGTTATGAATGTAATTCTATTTAGAAGTAAACTCTTTAAGAAAGTGTCAAAGTAAATGCACATGTTGGTTGCCTACAATAAATCCCGGGAAATCACTTCCCGGGATTGTTACATTCATCCAATATCTACTCATTCTGCTGTTTTCTCAAAAATAATATGACAAATGGTAAGCTAACCAGCCCTGTCAATATATCTGCCAATGGCTGTGAAATCTGAATCCCAACAATTCCCCAAAGACTAGTTGTAATAATCAACGTCGGGATAAACATGAGTCCTGAACGTAGCATGGACAAAAAGGAAGACATCCCTGCTTTTCGGGTACTTTGGTACAACATATTTACCGGAACGGATAAGGAAAGAAATATAGTCCCTACACAGGAGCATCTCAAAGCAAATACTCCAATCTCTTTTACCTGTTCACTTTTCTGGAATAGGTGTATCACTTGCTCTGCAAAAATAGCTCCCGGAATGGCCAAACAAGAAATAAAACAAAAGCCAATTGCCATGGTCACAAGCAATCCCTTTTTCACCCGCTTATACTCTTTTGCTTCGTAATTGAAAGAGGCTACCGGCTGAAATCCTTGACCGATTCCCAGTCCCACACACATAATAAAAGCCGCAAATCTATTAACAATACTCATGGCTGCAATGGCTGCATCCCCATATGGTTTGGTTAAGTTATTCAGCAATCCACTGGAGATAGAACTGAGTCCCTGACGAATCACTGCCGGGAAACCAATTTTTGAAATGGTGCCATACACTGCTAGCTCTCTACTGACTTCAGATAAACGAATCTTACTTTGCGCCATCTTGCGGAAAAAGTATAGCAAAATAAAAAAACTGATAAACTGGGATATTGCAGTGGCAAGCCCTGCTCCAAGTACTCCAAGTTCAAATACAATTACAAATAGATAATCACCAAAAATATTTAAGAGCCCGCCTGTCACAAGGCCAATCATGGAATAAAATGCTTTGCCTTCATAGCGCAGACCATTATTCAAAACAATAGAACCTATCATAATCGGACACGAGATTAATACACAAAATCCGTATTGTCTTGCATAAGGCAAGATGGTTTCAGTACTTCCAAGCAATCTCATGAATGGATTTAAAAACAGGAGACCACCAATCATCAACACGCTTCCCAGAGCCAATGCGGAAAAGAATGCTGTAGAAGCATACTTCGAAGCTTCTTTTTGATTCTGCTCGGCCAAAGATTTGGAAACCATGGTTCCTGAACCCTGTCCCAGCATAAATGCAATAGCCTGGATAATTGCCTGTAGTGTAAATAAAATTCCCGTAGCCGCCTGTTGACTCTCTCCCAAAGTTCCCACAAAATAGGTATCCACCATGTTGTAAATGTTGGTTACTAGCATGGAAATGGTAGTTGGAATTCCTAATGAAACAATTAATTTTGTCAATGGCGTTTTCGTCATTTTGTCATAGTAGATTTGTGATTCTGTCATTCTTACGCCTTCTTATTTATTCGTTCATATTTGCTAATTTTGCTGCTTGATCTGCTGCAATCAAACTGTCAATAATCTCATCAATATCTCCATTCATTATGTTATCAATCTTGTAAAGTGTAAGTTTAATACGGTGTTCTGTTACACGTCCTTGTGGGAAATTGTATGTTCTTATCTTCTCAGAACGGTCTCCTGTACCAATCTGGCTTCTTCTAGCCTCTGCCTCCGCAGATTGTTGCTTTTCCAATTCCAATTCATACAATTTAGAACGAAGCAAGCGGAAGGCTTTTTCTTTGTTCTGCAACTGTGATTTTTCTGTCTGACTGTAGATTACGATTCCCGTTGGATAGTGAGTCAAACGTACTGCGGAGTCTGTTGTATTGACACACTGTCCACCATTTCCAGAAGCACGCATAACGTCAATACGAATATCTTTTTCATCAATAACAACGTCAACTTCTTCCGCCTCCGGCATAACTGCAACTGTAATCGTAGAGGTATGAATACGTCCACCAGATTCTGTTTCCGGCACACGTTGTACACGATGCACACCACTTTCATACTTCATTCTTGAGTAAACCCCTTGGCCGCTTACCATGAATACAACTTCTTTGAAACCACCGATTCCATTCTCACTTACAGAGATAAGTTCCGTCTTCCATCTTCTGCTTTCTGCGTAATGTACATACATACGATACACTTCTGCTGCAAACAATGCAGACTCGTCTCCACCGGCACCTGCACGGATTTCAACCATAATGTTCTTGTCGTCATTCGGATCCTTTGGAAGAAGAAGAATCTTAAGTTCGTGTTCTAATTCTTCCACACGTTTTTTCGATTCATATAACTCTTCTTTTGCAAGCTCACGCATTTCTTCATCTGATTCCATCTCCAACATTTCTTCGCTGTCGACGATTGCCTGCTTAGCATTCTTATATTCAGTATATGCATCAACGATTGGAGTCAGGTCTGCCTGCTCCTTCATTAACTTACGAAAACGATTCTGATCATTTGCCACATCCGGTTCTTGTAATTCGCTTAAGATTTCTTCAAAACGAATGAGCAAGTCATCTAATTTATCAAACATGTTAATTCCTCCATTTGTTTGCTTCCCCAACGAGCAGTCTGCCTTCTCACTTTGCTCCTGCTCACAAAATTATCCTAAATTATTATAACTACCAAATACCACTCGGTCAAGACCTGCCAAGTCTTTTTTGACAGTCACTCCCGTAAATCCAGCCTGTTCCATAAGATTTTTTACATCCTCGCCTTGGTCATGGCCAATTTCAAAATAGAGTTTTCCTCCAGCCTTCAAATACCTGCCGGATTCTTCCACGATTTTTCGGTAAAAATATAGGCCATCCTCCTTACCATCCAATGCAATAAACGGGTCGTGGCATTTCACTTCTTCTTTTAACTCTTCAATCACTGCGGTACGAATATACGGTGGATTTGAAACAATCACATCATACCTTCCATCGACATTTTCAAACAAGTCACTTTGAATAAAATCTGCTTTTACACCGATTCGTTTACCATTTGCTTGTGCTACCTTCAAGGCTTCTTTCGAAATATCAACACCCACACCGCAAATTGTACTAGTTCCATGGAGTTTCATCAGGCTAATTAGGATGCATCCCGAACCCGTACACATATCAAGAACTCTCATTCCTGGTTCCAGTACTTCCAACACACTTTCCACCAATACCTCCGTATCCTGTCTCGGCACAAGTACATGCTGGTTCACTAAGAATTCCAGTCCCATAAATTCCTGCACACCTGTAATGTGTTGTAGCGGAATATGTGTGGCCCTTGTTTCTATATATTTACGATATAAAACTTCATGTTCTTCTGAAACACTCTCTTGCATTTTGAGATAATACATTGTTCTGCTGATTCCTGTGACAAACTCTAACAAATACCATGCATCCAAATCAGCATCGACTATGCCTGCTAGCTGTAGCTGCTTTTGTCCATATTCATACGCTTCACGCAGTGTCATGCTATTCCTCTCCCAATCCTTCTTCAGAATCTTCTTCGAAATTTTTCCCGAAGTTCTCCCTCAAATATTCTTTCCAATCAAAAACTTCTTCCACCGCTGCGATTGCGACCTCGATCATATCATCTTGCGGTTCTTTTGTCGTTAAATTCTGCATTGCCAACCCCGGTACGCTTAAAAGACTGATAATTGGATTCTCGCTGCTGCCTGCAAGCTTTATCAGTTCATAAGAAATTCCTGCAATCACAGGCAAAAGAGCAATACGAATCAATACTCGAAGCACCGGTGACTCAACGGTAATGAAAAAGCAAACCACAATACTCACAAGCACTACAAAGAATAAGAAGCTGGTTCCGCAACGTTTGTGTTGCTTGGAACTTTTTCTCACATTCTCGACTGTAAGCTCCAAGCCATGTTCAATACAGTTTATACATTTATGCTCTGCCCCGTGATACATAAATACACGCTGGATATCTTTCATCCTGGAAATCAGTAAAATGTATGCTACAAATAAACCAATGCGCACTACTGCTTCAATCGTAGTCTTCAAAAATCTTGATTTCACGATTCCACCGAACAAGTTGGAAATAAAATACGGAAGAACCATAAATAGACCCAATGCGAGAAAAACTGATACAATCATAGTTATTGTCATCATCAAATCTTCTTGCTTTTCCTTCTTTTTCATTTCCTTCTCTGTTAAAATAACAGCCTCTGCTTCTTCATCTTCCCAAAAGCTGGCAGAGTATGTAATAGTTTTCATCCCTAACACCATAGAATCTATAAAATTGAACACACCTCGCACAAATGGAATCTTAGTAAGCTTCTCCCATTTTACCAAACTCTTGTATTCTTCTACTTTAACCTCGATCTCTCCATCAGGCTTCCGAACAGCAACTGCGTATTTTGGACCATTTTTCATCATGATTCCTTCTAAAACAGCCTGACCTCCAATATTTGATGATTTCATATTGCATCACTCCTAATATTCATATGTAAGATTGCATACTTGTGCATCTTTTACTTGTCTCTCATTTCTTATATGAAAAAAGGTTGAGGCTCGATGACCTCAACCTATCATTATTGAATACCGTATTTTTTGTTAAATTTATCAACACGACCACGAGCTTGAGCAGCTTTTTGTTGTCCTGTGTAGAATGGATGACA
Organism: Faecalimonas sp.; assembly: GCA_045545895.1. Classification (GTDB taxonomy): domain Bacteria; phylum Bacillota; class Clostridia; order Lachnospirales; family Lachnospiraceae; genus Faecalimonas. The sequence continues at coordinate 3,940 of JAZQBW010000094.1, read as the reverse complement.
TTTTGAACAGATTTCTACGTGAATATCTGATTTTGTAGAACCTGTAACAAATGTGTTCCCACAGTTACATGTCACTGTCGCTTGATGATACTCTGGATGGATTCCTTCTCTCATTTTTTTCACCTCTTCATTATATTTTCGCGATCCCAACCGCGATTAGGTTTGTTTTTAAACATCTTGTATAGAATAACATAAAAGAATGTTAAACGCAAGTCTTTTTTAAATGAATTTTGTTCGTTTCACCAACTGCACAAATTCATTGTTATCCTGTGTGCGTGAGAACATATTTAAAATGTTGTCCACCGCTTCTTCCGGCTTCAATCCATTTAAAGATTTTCTCATGGTGTAAACAGCTTCCTGCTCTTCCTTGGTAAGAAGTAAGTCCTCTCTTCTGGTACCTGACTTTGGAATATCGATAGCAGGGAATACACGTTTTTCCTGAAGTTTACGGTCAAGTACCAATTCCATGTTACCGGTACCTTTGAATTCTTCGTAAACCACGTCATCCATCTTGCTTCCTGTATCGACCAATGCAGTTGCAAGGATGGTAAGGCTTCCGCCTTCTCTGATATTTCTCGCTGCACCAAAGAAACGTTTTGGCATGTGGAGCGCAGCTGGATCAAGACCACCGGAAAGAGTTCTACCACTTGGCGGAACAATCAGGTTATAGGCTCTGGCAAGTCTTGTAATACTATCGAGTAAAATCATAACGTCTTTTTTATGTTCTACCAGACGTTTTGCACGTTCAATTACCATCTCAGAAACACGTTTGTGGTGTTCTGGAAGTTCATCGAATGTAGAGTAGATAACTTCTACATTGTCCCCTACAATTGCTTCTCTGATATCTGTTACTTCTTCCGGACGCTCGTCAATTAAAAGAATTAACAAATGCATCTCCGGATTATTCTTAAGTACTGCCTGGGCAACTTGCTTAAGCAAGGTTGTCTTACCTGCCTTCGGTGGTGATACAATCATACCACGTTGTCCCTTTCCAATTGGGGAAAGCAAGTCCACAATTCTCATGGCAACACTTGTCTTACCATTTTCCAAACGAAGTCTCTCGTCTGGGAAGATAGGTGTCATATCTTCAAAATTCTTTCTATATGCAAGTTCTGAAGGGTGAACTCCATTTACCTTTGTCACATATAAAAGTGCGCTGAATTTTTCCTGTTGTGACTTAATTCTAATATTACCGGTAACAATATCACCTGTTTTTAATCCAAATCTACGAATCTGAGAAGGTGCTACATAGATGTCACTTTCTCCCGGCAAATAATTGTCACTACGGATAAAACCAAAGCCATCCGGAAGTACTTCCAAAATACCATGTGCTACCTCACCACTGTCTAATTGCTCGATATCCGTAGTTCCGGCCTTTTCGTTCTTTACCTCTTCTTTTACTTCTTTTGCTTTATCTTTTTCATCTTCTGCAAGCATTAATTCAATAATGTCAGCTTTCTTCATTGTGCTTATACCCTTCAATTCTCTTGCCTTTGCAATATCACGAAGTGCTGCCAACGATAGAGATTCATATTTTTCTCTCATCATAAAATTTCCTTTCTCCTTTTACCACACCTTATAAAACTGTCTCTAAAGGGAATACTGGTCCGAAGTGACCAACCGATTTACTATACTATTGTACAATATTCGTTCAAAAAAAGAAAGTCTTTTTTTACTGTTGATTTGATTTTTTGACAATGTTATGATAAATAAAACGAATGTATGCAATTATAGGGGCGTTGAAACATGAAACAATGGGGAGAAAAACCATACTACTCTCTTGATTATTATATCAAACAGAATTTTGGAGAAAAGTTATACAAATTGTCTCTGGATGGAGGCATGACCTGTCCCAACCGAGACGGTACTCTTGGAAGAAGCGGATGTATTTTTTGCAGTGCTGGGGGCTCTGGCGATTTTGCAGCCGATCGTAAACTCTCTATCCCAGAGCAGATTCAACATGCAAAAGAGTTGGTTTCTCAAAAGCACTCTGGTTCTTCCTATATTGCCTATTTTCAAGCATATACGAATACCTACGCTCCCACTTCTTATTTAGAGCGCATTTTTACAGAAGCCATTCAGGAGCCGGATATAAAAGTGTTGTCCATTGCAACCAGGCCGGACTGCTTATCCCAAGAGACCCTAGAACTTCTGGAAGGCCTGAATCAGCCAAAGCCTGTTTGGGTAGAGCTTGGTCTACAAACCATACACAAAGCCAGCTCCGATTTTATTCGACGTAGCTACGACCTTGACGTTTTTGAAAAAGCCGTTTATGATTTAAAAAAGAGGGGGATTTCTGTCATCGTACACACTATTCTTTATTTACCTAACGAAACAATAGATATGATGCTACAGACAATCTCTTATTTGAACAAATTACCAATTGATGGAATTAAATTACAATTACTGCATATATTGAAAGGTACAGACCTTGCAGAATACTATATATCCAATCCATTTCATCTACCTGACTTGGAGGAATATGTGGAAACATTGGGAACCATAATTTCTCATCTGCGCCCGGACATTGTAGTCCACCGCATAACCGGAGATGGTCCCAAATCCCTATTAATTGCACCCCTTTGGACAGGCCATAAGCGTCATGTACTCAATAGCATACAAAAATATTTTAAAAACTCTGATATATGGCAGGGAAAGGAGTATTTATGTCAGAAGCATTTACACTTTATAAATTGATTGTTTTATATATGTTGGAGAAAGTGGATTTTCCACTTACAAACGGACAAATCTCAGAATTTATTTTAGAAAAAGGATACACCAGTTACTTTACACTGCAACAGGCAATTTCCGAGATGGTAACGGCCGGTTTTATTCGCGAGGAATCCACACATAACCGTACCCTTTACCATTTAACAGAAGAAGGTGCTGAAACCATTCAATTCTTCAAATCCAACATTTCTCCTGCCATCCGCAAGGACGTAGATAGTTTTATGGCAGAGAAAGCCTATGAACTCAAAAACGAAGTGTCTGTAAAGGCAGACTACTATCCAAACAGTGCCAACGAATACTCTGTACGCTGCCAGATTTTCGAATCCGGTTCCACACTCCTTGAGTTGACGGTCAGTGTTCCAACAGAGGATGAAGCAATTTCCGTTACCAATAACTGGGGAAAACGCAATCAGGAGATTTATGCTCAGATTATGGCGAGTTTGCTGTAACGCAGAAGATGGGACGGAATATCCGCCCCATTTTTTAATGCCATGCTATTCTCTTAATTGTTTCGTGACACTCTCCCGTAACCCAGTCCACATCATTGGTGAGCCAGCTCATAATTTCAAGCATTTTTCTTTCCCACTGAATAGAACTTTCTCTCTCCTCATCTGTCATCTCGTGTTCCATAGTGGTATCAATCTCGTTATACCCGAATATGTAACCTCCTGCATTCCAGATAGAAAAATTGCTGTCCGGTCCTTCCGTTACCTTATCGCCTCGTGCTTCCACCAAAGCATCGTGGCGTCTCTTATACTCTTCCTCTGCCTCTGGCACCAACTTGGTGACAAATACTCTGTGCCTGATTAATTCTTTACTCTCTCTAACAATACCAAAATCATGGTACATAAGACGCATGTTCTCAAATGGCACTGAAATCCAGGTATAGATGTGGCTACACTGAGCTTCCCACTGAGCCACTTTCTTCTTATCTTCTTCTGTAAATGCAAAGTTGTCATCCGTCTCATAATAGCCGAATACAATGTCCTCTACACTCCACACGCTAAAATTTGTCATGGCGTGTTCATCCAAAAACGCCGTTAACTCCGGCCATATCTTACCCAAATTTCTTCTGAAATCAGCGGTTTTTCCTTTGTTTATTCTCATTGCAAATGTGTGTCGTTTCATGATTGTCAGCCTCTAATTTTTCTTTTTTAGTAATGCTTCTAGTTCAGCATTTTTCTTGCGCTCTGCATCAAGTTGTTTGATT
>JAZQBW010000093.1:0-3364 GCA_045545895.1 Faecalimonas sp. | reverse complement strand
AATGAAGCATCGGGGATTCGAACCCCGGACAACTTGATTAAAAGTCAAGTGCTCTACCGACTGAGCTAATGCTCCATACCTGGGCTAGCTGGATTCGAACCAGCGACTGCAGGAGTCAAAGTCCTGTGCCTTACCGCTTGGCGATAGCCCATTAGAGTTAAAAAAAGATTTATAAAACTAATTTTATAAATCCAGGGTGGGTAGTGGGACTCGAACCCACGACATCCAGAACCACAATCTGGCGCGCTAACCAACTGCACCATACCCACCATATACTTCAGTATCACATCAGATTACTGAAACGAGCCCGGGGGGATTCGAACCCTCGACCTACGGCTTAGAAGGCCGTTGCTCTATCCAGCTGAGCTACGGACTCACACAAATGTGCTTTCCTAAAAAAGGCTTTAGGAAAGCGGGTGATGGGAATCGAACCCACGTATCCAGCTTGGAAGGCTGGTGTTCTACCATTGAACTACACCCGCATAAGCATCGGGGTGACAGGATTCGAACCTGCGACCTCCTGGTCCCAAACCAGGCGCTCTAGCCAAGCTGAGCCACACCCCGATATTCTATTTTCATGCCCATTTCCGTGACACATTTGACATTATATAATGTTACCACGGAAATGTCAACACTTTTTTATATCTTTTTTTCCATAATTATTTTCATTGCCCTCAAAGCATTTCCACGATGGCTTAATTCGTTCTTCTTTTCCGGTGACATTTGAGCTGTGGTACAACCATATTCCGGAACATAGAAAATCGGATCATACCCAAAACCATTTTCTCCGGCAATCTCATAACCGATTCTTCCCTCTATGGTTCCCCTTACAACCTCGGTGGTGCCATCCGGAAATGCTGCTGCAATTGCACATACAAACCGAGCAGTACGTTTTTCATCCGGAACTCCCTCCAAACGGGAAAGAAGCAAATTGTTCTTAATGTCATAGGAAGTATCTTCCCCTGCATAGCGAGCCGAATAAATTCCCGGTTCTTTGTTGAGATAGTCTATTTCCAGACCCGAGTCATCGGCAAGCACAATGCAGTTATCCACAGTTTTCGCAATCTCTGTAGCTTTTTTAAGCGCATTTTCTTCAAATGTGGAACCATCTTCCACAACATCCACACAGATTCCCGCCTCTTTCATCGATAATATAGGCATACCCAAATCTGAGAGAATCATACGTATTTCTTTCATTTTATTCTCGTTTCCTGTAGCAAAAATAATCTTACGTTCCATATCTAAGCCTTCTTTCCTATTTCTTTTGTTTCGGTGGTTTTGGACCTAAAAATTGATAAAAGTAGGTCCTAAGCATTCCGTTGTAAATCTTCCGGTTCTTGTCTGCTTTTCTCCCAAAATACCTCTCAGTATCCTCATAACTGGTAATCATATAGGCTGACCAGCTATCCAGTAGTTTGAAGCTTTCTCCAAACTGACTATAAATTCCCGGCAAGGTTGCTTTATCTTCAAGCCGTTCTCCATATGGTGGATTAGTAATAATGAACCCATATTTTTTCGGATGCCTCAGATCTTTTACTGCTCTCTCCTGAAAATGAATCAGATGGTCCACACCAGCTTCTTTCGCATTCTCTCTTGCAGCTCGCAAAACTTCTCCATCAATGTCATATCCCTGAATATCCACCTCTATATCATCATCTATCATTTCATTGGCTTCATCAATGGCATCATACCATGCTTTCTTTGGAATCAAATTATCCCATTCCTCTGCCAAAAAGGAGCGATTCATTCCCGGGGCTATATTGGCAGCAATCATTGCCGCCTCTATCGGAAATGTTCCACACCCACAAAACGGATCAACCAAAATACGGTCTTTTTTCCATGGTGTAAGCAAAATCAGTGCTGCCGCCAAAGTCTCTGTAATCGGTGCTTTACTTGACAGTTGACGATAACCTCTCTTATGCAGAGAGACACCCGATGTGTCAATTCCAACAGTGACCATATCCTTCATCAGAAACACGCGTACCGGATAGGATACTCCTGTCTCTTCAAACCATTCGATATGATAATGGTTTTTCATCCGATTCACCATGGCTTTTTTCATAATAGACTGTATGTCCGATGGACTAAACAATTTACTTTTAACGGATGCAGCCTTTGCAACCCAGAACTTTCCATCCTTCGGAATATAGTCTTCCCAAGGTATTTCTTTCGTTCTTTCAAATAATTCGTCAAATGTCTCCGCTTTAAATGAACCTACCTTTAATAAAATTCTTTCGGCAGTTCTTAAAAATATATTCGCTCTACAGATTGCTTCCATGTCTCCATAGAAGGACACCCTTCCATCCTCCACGCTTGCAATCTCATAACCCAGATCATAAATCTCTCTTTTCAACACAGCTTCCATCCCAAAATGGCACGGCGCAATCAGTTCTACTTTTTTCATGGTCTCCTCCTGTTTTCTTTCCTCTTTTATATTACGTGTATCTCAAATAACTGTCAACAACGAAAAACAGAAGTTTCTATCACGTAAAAAAGAGACCTTTTCGGTCTCTTTTTTTCCCTTTACACTAACGGTTGTTTGCGTTTGAACCACTTGTGTTTTTACTAGCATTGTTATTGTTGTTAGAATAGCTGCTAGCGTTTTTGCTTGAATTTTTGTTTGAGTTGTTGTTTGAGTTGTTGTTTGCATTTTTGCTTGCGTTGTTGTAGTTGTTATTATTGTTGTTGTTTGAGTAGTTGCTTGCATTTCTTGAAGCATTATTTTTGTCCATAATTCTTTCCTCCTAAGATTTAATTGGTACAATTCTAGTATGTGTCACCGAGTTTTTTTTATGCATAACCTGATAAATGTAAAACTTTTCCATATTTTTTCATTTTTTGCTTGTTTTTTTTCTTTTTGTATATTATACTAAGGAACGTAGGAAACTATTTCCTACAACCCCTTATTAATTATTTATACTCCCCTCAAAAAGGCTGATGGCTCCCCCATCGGCCTTTTTACTTTTAAAAAAAGGGACAACCCATCTAGATTGTCCCTTCCTTAATTCAAGATTCTTTATACTTCAAATAACAAATCACCATAAGAAGGCATTGGCCACATTTCTTTATTGACTATCATTTCCAACGCGTCCACTGGCGCTCTCAGTGCCGCCATAACAGGTACCACTTCATCTTTAAAGAACTCTGCCTGTGCTTTTCCTCTTCTCATACCGGAAGCTTTGCTCGTCAGTTCCGTTAACTGTTTCAAAGCATTCCTTGTATCTGCAAGCAACTTGGACGATTGCTCCAGCAATTCACTTTGAACACTGACATCCGCTGCAGCGCAAGCACCTTTCACCTCATTAATGGACGTTGCCAACGATGTAATATACTTAATAACTGCAGGAATAATATGCTTACTTGC
>JAZQBW010000092.1:0-23605 GCA_045545895.1 Faecalimonas sp. | reverse complement strand
TTCCATGTAGTGCCGAATTGCTGGCTATTGCAAGGTGGAACAACTGGCGGTGGCGGAGTCATGAGATGGCTGGAGAGAGAATTTGCCGATTTTGAGAGAGAAGAAGGGAAACGTGTTGGAAAAAGCTCTCTAGAATTGTTTAACGAGATTGCTGAAAAAATAGCACCTGGAAGTGAGGGGCTAGTGTTTTTGCCATACATGTCGGGAGAACGTTCGCCTATATGGGATCCTGATGCAAAAGGGGTTTATTACGGACTGGACTTTAGCAAGACCAAAGGACATTTTGTGAGAGCAGCTATGGAAGGAGTGGCTTTTTCATTGAAGCATAACCTAGACATAGCGAAAGAAGCAGGAGCGGACGCGCAGGTTCTTCGTGCTATGGGAGGTTCAGCAAATTCACTTTTATGGACACAGATCAAATCAGATGTAACTGGGAAACCAATCGTTGTGCCATCATCAGATACAGCAACTACGCTGGGGGCTGCTATCTTAGCAGGTGTCGGAATTGGCATGTATGAGGATTTTGAAGAGGCAGTTGCACTGACTGTAAGGAATAAACGTTTCCACGAACCAAACGAAGAAAACTTTGCAATATATGAAAAAAATTACGAAATTTATTTGGAACTATATAGGCAGTTAAAAGATACAATGAAGAAATAGGAGGGATGGAATATGAAAGCAGCAGTTGTTTGCGCAAATGAGGATGTGCGTTACATGGACTATGACGAACCGCAGGTAAGTGCAGGAATGGTGAAAATTCGTGTCAAAGCATCAGGTATTTGCGGCTCAGATATTCCGCGAGTATTACACCATGGTGTTCATTTTTATCCAATTGTGCTTGGCCACGAATTTTCGGGAGAGGTAGTAGAGGTTGGCGAAGGAGTTACAAAGGTAAAGGTCGGCGACAAAGCCACAGCAGCACCATTACTTCCATGTTTAACTTGTGATGATTGCCAAAATGGAAATTATTCACTCTGTAAGCATTATAGCTTTATTGGTTCTAGGCAGCAGGGAAGCAACGCGGATTATGTAGTCGTTCCGGAATGCAATGCAGTCCCGTTTGATAAGAGCATTTCCTACGAGCAAGGAGCTATGTTTGAACCATCTACAGTTGCTCTTCATGGTTTGATGCAAAATGACTATCAAGGTGGAGAATATGTGGCAGTGTTAGGTTGTGGCACGATTGGAATCTTCACTATGCAATGGGCAAAGATTTTTGGTGCTAAAAAAGTAGTGGCATTTGATATTAGTGATGAACGTCTTGCGCTTGCCAAGAGAATGGGTGCAGATGAAGTGATTAACACTACCAAAGAAGATTATATGGATGCGGCAAAGGCTATTACAGGTGGTAAAGGGTATGGCTATGTATTCGAGACGGCAGGGCAGATTTCCACCATGCACATGGCATTTGAAGTGGCAGGAAATAAAGCTCACGTGTGCTTTATTGGAACTCCACATGTAGATTTAACATTCACACCGAAGATGTGGGAGAACATGAATCGTAAGGAATTTAAGTTAACCGGTTCATGGATGTCATATAGCGCACCGTTTCCGGGAAAAGAATGGGAGCTTACTGCACATTATTTTGCAACTGGTCAGTTAAAATATGATCCGGAATTTATTTATAAAAAAATACCGATGAGTCAGGCTCAGGAAGCATTCCAGATGTTTAAGACACCGGGACTTGTAAAAGGAAGAATATTACTGGTGAATGAGGACTAAGGAGGCAGATATGATTTTAACTGTGACTTTAAATGCTGCGATTGATAAACGGTATGTGGTAGAAGATTTTCAAGTAGGGGAAGTCAATCGGGTAGTTGAGTGCGCTTATACTCCTGGGGGGAAGGGCCTTAATGTTTCCAAACCTGCAGCGATTGCGGGAGCAAAAGTGGTTGCAACCGGGTTCGTAGGAGGGCACGCCGGACACTATATTGAAGATGAATTAAAACCATTTGGGATTGACAGCGCCTTCTATCACATGAAGGAAGAAAGTAGGTCGTGTATTAATATTTGGGATACCGTGCAAAAAAAGCAGACAGAGTTTTTAGAACCAGGCTTTACAGTGACAGAAAGAGACTTCGAAGGATTTGTAGAAAAGTTTCGGACTTTGTTGAAAGATGCAGATGTGGTTGCGATGTCAGGCAGTGTTCCAAAAGGACTTGATGGAACTGCTTATCAGAGACTGGTGTCCATTGTAAAAGAAGCAGGGAAGAAAGTGATTCTTGATACAAGCGGAAAGCTCCTTACAGCAGGAATTGCTGCAAAACCGACGATGATTAAACCGAATATCGATGAGATTCGCATGCTAACAGAAAGCCGATGCGATGATTTGAATGAGATTATAGAAGCGGCAAAGCAGATTCATAGCGAAGGTGTGGAAATTGTGGCGGTTTCACTGGGAGGCGAAGGTTCTATCGTAGTGAGTGATGAGGGAGTATATCGAGCGAGAGTTCCGAAAATCAATGCGGTCAATACGGTTGGATGTGGTGATTCCATGATTGCCGGTTTTGCGCTGGGATTGAGTGAAGGACTTTCTGTGTGCGATACGCTGAGAAAGGCAAGTGCCATTTCTGCAGCCGCAGCTTTGCGAGAAGAGACAGGCTTCTTTGTAGTAGAAGATATGGAAAGAATTTTTTCGCAAGTGGAAATAGAGAAGATGAAATAAAATCGGATAGAGGAGAATTGAAGTATGAAAGATATGACTAGCTGGGTAGGCATTTTGGTATTTGGTTGTGGGGTGTACAGTTTGTATGCGGCATACCAACTGAAAGTGAAAGGAATCGTCGATACGAACCTATTGCTGACAAAGGATATGGCACATAAAAAATGTAAGGACATAGAGGGATATAAGAAGGAAATGTTCCCAGTGTTGCTTATATTTGCCATACTTACCACAATGTGTGGAGTGATTGATATGATTAATTCTTTCGTGGTAGACATATTGATTCTTTATTTGGTAGGTATGGGACTATTTCTTGCAAGCTTTATTTGGTTTGCGGTTACTGCAAAAAAATTAAGAGAAAAATATTATTAAATTTAAAGAAGGAGGTTTGTTATGACATTTATTAATCCAGAGGTAGTGCCAAAGAAAAAACTTTACACAGGTGTGGAGATGCCGTGCATGGGTCTTGGTACCTTTGGCTCGGACCGAGTAAATGCAGAGGAAGTAGCAGGAGCGGTAGCAGGAGCCATACGCGCGGGGTATCGTGTGATTGATTGTGCAGCATGCTATGGCAATGAAGCCCAGATTGGAGAAGTGATTCAAGATGCAATCAAAGAAGGTGTTGTGGAGCGTAAGGACCTTTTCATCATGTCGAAGGTTTGGAATGACATGCACAGAGATGTGGAGGCTGCTTGCAGAAAGAGTATCGCGGATTTAAAGTGTGACTATTTGGACATGTACTTTATTCACTGGCCATTCCCGAATTATCATGCTCCAGGATGCGATGTGGATTCAAGAAATCCGGATTCCAGACCATTTACAGTGGAGGAATTTATGGATACATATCGTCAATGTGAGGAACTGGTCAAAAAGGGTCTCATTAAGCATATTGGTATTTCTAACATGACCATTCCGAAAATGGAAGCAACTCTTCACTTGATGGAGATTAAACCGGCTGCAGCGGAGATTGAAATGCATCCTGCATTCCAACAGAGAGAAATTCAAGAGTATTTACAGGCCCGTGATATTGCAGTCATTGGATATATGCCAATAGGTTCCCCAAGAAGACCGGAAAGAGACATTATGGAAGAGGACATTAATGACCTTGCCATGCCAGAGGTGGTTGAGATTGCGAAGGCTCATGGTGTACATCCGGCAATTGTTGCGCTTAAGTGGGCTCACCAAAATGGACAGATTCCTATTCCGTTTTCCGTTCATAATTATGTTGCAAACTTAAAATGCATTACAGAGGATCCACTGACAGAAGAGGAAATGGCAATTATGGCAACTCTGGAACGAGGAAATAGGCTGGTTAAAGGCCATGTATTCCTGTGGGAAGGTGCAAAGGATTGGCATGACTTGTGGGATGAAGATGGTGTAATTGTAGAATAAAAAATAAAGGATTTATGCGGTATCATAACTGCATAAATCCTTTTTTGGCGTTTATTCCTTTTCGGCAACATCTGGATGCACATAGTTGAGTTGAAGTGCTTTGTAAGATTCTGTATCAATCGTGAATAATATAATGTTGCCCCCATCTGTATACCATACGCTGTTACTACCTTGTGGGTTATAGTCACTTTTGCCGTATTCTTTGGTGATTTCGCTGTGAAGCTCGTCATATAATTCGCTCAATTGATCAGAGGAATCAGGAGTGCATCCCCATGCCATGGAAACTAATTTTTCTGTATCATCAAATATATAATAGACAGTCCCGTCTTGACCCTTATATTCTTTGGAAAAAAGGTAGGATTTCCCATCATAAAGAGAATCCTTTGTCTCAATCAGTTCCCCGCTGGAAGCTTTTATTTCTTCTAATGTGTTATCCCATGTAATCTCTGTGAAAGGACAAGTGACAAGTGTGCTTTCCTTTTTACAGCCACTCATACATAGGAAACAAAAAAGCATAGCGAGCAGCAGAGAAGTTATTCTTCGTGTACGTTTCATAATGACCTCCGTATTAAATCTCATTTATTGATGTGTCTATTATACAATGTTTTTTCAATAAAAGAAATGAGAAAATAATTTTCAGAAAATAAAGGGTGAATTTATTGACTTGTGCAACAATGGTGTGATTTAATAAACACAAGAAGTGAAATGATTATAAACAAAAGGAGAAAATGTGAGAGAATGGCAGCAACAATAAAGGACGTGAGGGAACGCACAGGATTATCCATGGCGACTATATCAAAGTATCTTAATGGTGGGAATGTACTTCCTGAAAATCGGGTTTTGATTGAGGAAGCGATTAAAGAACTGAATTATGAAGTGAATGAAATTGCCAGAGGTCTGGTGAAGAATAAAACAAAGACGGTAGGAATTATGGTTTATGATATATCCAGCTATTTTTCCAGTAATATTTTGCATTACATAGGTCAGGAATTGCGGAAAAACGGTTATGCAATGATGATTTGTGATTCCTGCAATGATGAGGAGATAGAAGCGGATAATTTGAAGTTTTTAATTAACCGTAAGGTAGATGGAATCATTGTGTTGCCGGTAAGTTCCAGTGGTACATTTTTGGAGCCTGCGAAAGTAGCTGAAATTCCTGTTGTGCTTGTGGATAGAACCATACAGGACGAGGCCTTTGATTGCATTTGCATTGATAATCGGGGCGCAGCATTTCGTGCGGTGGATATTCTGATAAAGAATCATCACAAAAAGATAGCAATCATAGGTTCCAACAAAGCGGATACAGGGCTTGAACGGATGAAAGGTTACTGTGAAGCACTGGAACAGGCAGGAATTATAGTCCAAGAACAATATGTTAAGTTGGGTGAATTTTCCGTGGATGAGGGATTCCGGTATATGAAACAGTTGATAGAGTTGGAGGATAGACCTACAGCGGTTTTTCTGAGCAACTATGAAACAGCTTTAGGCGGAATTATGGCATTAAATGAATCGGAACTATCTTGCCCTGAGGACATGTCCATCATTGCATTTGATGATTTGCTCGTTTCAAATGTTGTTCGTCCTAGCCTTTGGCTGGTGGTACAACCTATGGAAGGTATGTGTGGTAGTGCAGTCCGAGTTCTTTTGGAACGCATTGAGAAAACTAGGGAGGAGGAACCTGCGAAACTCAGTTTTAACGCAAAAATTCGACAGGGCTCGTCTATAAAAGACATAGGGTGAAACGTTTCGTTTATTGTTAAAAAGATAACAGGCTTTGTTGAAAATAAAATAGATAGATTGCTGAAATTGATATTGACGAGTGGAAAATATAATAGTATAATTGCACTATAGAATAAGAAATCGAACAAAGAAAGTGTGAAAAATGACGAAATCGCGGTGCGCGAAACGTTACGCGCTAGAACAGTGGTTTCCCGTTATAGACAATCGGAGTTCGATTTTTTGTGGCATTATTTATGGAGGAGGAATAAAGGTGGAAAAAATCAAACAAAATGCATTTGTAAAGAAGGTGGGCTTCAATAGAATTGTCCTTGTATTTGTAGCAATTCTGATGTATGTGGCATTCGGGATTTTGACAAATGGAAGTTTCTTTGGACAAAGCATCCTTTTGAATGTCTTCAACTATGTGTACTTTCTTGGTTTCCTGGCATTAGGAGTAACGTTTGTAATTGCTACCGGTGGAATTGATTTCTCAATTGGCCCTGTTATGTTCTGTTGTTCCTTGATTGCAGGATACAGCTTCGGTACATATGGAATACCAATGGGACTTGCAATTGTGCTTAGTATTGGGATTGGCTTGGTATTTGGTATTTGGAATGGTTATCTGGTTGCATACTGGAAAGTACCTCCATTTATTGTATCAATGGCAAGTATGAACATTGCAAAAGGTCTTGGCATGCTGTTCACAAAGACACAGACAGTAAGTTGGCCGACATCAACACAGGAAGGTGGATGGATTCGTAATATCATTTCCTTTAATGGTATTCCAACAGGACTTATTATTTTCTTGTTGATTGCAGTGATTTGTGCGGTAGTTCTGAATAAGACGAAGATGGGACGTTACATGCTTTGTCTCGGAAGTAATGAAGAAGCTGTCAGACTTTCCGGTGTAAACGTAAAGAAATGGAAAATGCTCGCATATGTAATTTGCGGTGTTTTAGTTGGAATCGCATCATTATTCTTTGTGGCGAAGTACACAACAGTAAAACCTGGTGGTGGAGATCAATATAATAACGAAGCAATTGCCGGTTGTGTAATGGGTGGAACTTCTATGGCAGGAGGACTTGCATCTATCAGCGGTACGGTAATCGGAGTATTCATCATTGCTCTTTTACAGGAAGGTATTCTTGCACTGAGCTTCCCGAAGGATTATCAATTAATTATTACGGGACTCATTGTTATCGTAGCAGTATATTCAGATGTTGTCGCAAGACGCAGAAAGAATTAGTAACAGCTTCGGGTAAATAGAAAGGCAAGGTGAAAAAATGGGCGATATTATTTTGACAATGAAAGGGATTGACAAATCTTTTCCAGGTGTTCACGCTCTGGACCATGTAGATTTGGAAATTAGAAAAGGTGAGGTTCTTGCACTGATGGGCGAAAATGGTGCAGGTAAATCCACATTAATGAAGGTATTAACCGGAATTTATAAAAAAGATTCAGGTACAATTACATATGAAGGAAAAGAGATTGAGTTTAAGAATACCAGAGAAGCACAGGATGCAGGTGTTGTAATTGTACATCAAGAATTAAATATGTTAGGTCATTTGACCGTTGCACAGAATATTTTCATCGGACGCGAATTCAAAAAAGGAATCGCAATTGATGATAAGAAGATGAATGAAGAAGCTGCAAAGCTTTTCCAAAAATTAAATATCGACATTGACCCTACAGAGACAATGTCAAACTTAACAGTAGGAAAGCAACAGATGTGTGAGATTGCAAAAGCGATTTCCTTTGATGCAAAGATTATCATCTTTGATGAACCATCTGCAGCACTTACGGAATCTGAAATTGAAGAGTTGTTTAAGATCATCAGAGACCTTAAGAAACAAGATATCGGTATGGTTTACATCTCACACCGTATGGATGAAATTAAAGTAATCACTGACCGTGTAACGGTAATGCGTGATGGTACATATGTTGGAACATTAATCACAAACGAATGTACAAAAGAAGATATCATTAACATGATGGTTGGTCGTGTAATTTATGAAGATCCAAAGACACACAGTATGGTACCGGAAGATGCACCAGTTGTTCTGAAAGTCGAACACTTGAATGCAGGCAAGATGGTACAGGATGTTAGCTTTGAACTTCGTAAAGGAGAAATCCTTGGTTTCTCAGGTCTTATGGGTGCTGGACGTACAGAGACAGCCCGCGCGCTCTTCGGAGCTGACCCAAAAGAAAGCGGCGACATCTATATCAATGGTGAAAAAGTTACAATCAATAATCCACAAGACGCTGTTAAGTGTGGTATCGGATATCTTTCAGAAGATAGAAAGAGATTTGGTATCGTAGTGCAGAAGACAGTTGCTGAAAACACCACAATGGCTACCTTAGAATCTTACATGAATGGAATTTTCATTGATAAGAAGAAAGAACAAGAAGTAGCAAAGAAATACGTGGAAGCATTGGATACGAAGACACCAAGCATTGACCAATTGGTAGTAAACTTGTCCGGTGGTAATCAGCAGAAAGTCGTTATTGCGAAATGGTTAACACGTGATAGCCAGATTTTGATTTTCGACGAACCGACCAGAGGTATTGACGTTGGTGCGAAAAATGAAATTTATAAATTGATGAATAAGTTGGCAGCAGAAGGAAAATCAATTATCATGATTTCTTCTGAAATGACAGAAATCCTGCGTATGAGCGATAGAATCGTTGTTATGTGCGAAGGTAAGAAGACTGGAGAACTTGACATTTCTGAAGCAACACAGGAAAACATCATGAACCTGGCAACCAGAGAAATTGATTAGGAGGGAAAGACATGGCGAAGAAAAGAAAATTTAACCTAATTTCAGGACGTGAGGCCATCGTACTCTTAATTGCTATTTTAATGGCTGCGTTCTTCTGTATTAATGAAAACTTTAGAACATACCCAACGTTGATTACCATTGCAAACAATGCATACTATATTTCCTTGATGGCAATTGGTGTTGCATTTCCGTTGATTACAGGTGGTGTAGACCTTTCCATCGGTACAGGGCTTGTTTGCTACGCATTGATTGGTGGACATTTGATTGTTACATATGACATGCCAGTTGCGGTAGGATTGATTGCTTGTGTACTTTCTGGTGCACTTATTGGTGTACTGAATGGTGTGTTGGTTGCGATTATGGATTTACCACCATTTCTTGCGACCCTTTGTACTTGTATGATTACACGCGGACTTGGTTCAGTACTATTTGCCAGCCGTATGGTTACTTGGCCATCTGCTTTTTCAGAAAAAGGATGGTACATTAAGGCCTTTAAGATTACCACAGAAGGTGGAACAATCATTCCTGTGGGTATTGCAGTTGTTGTAGTGATTATGCTTCTTATGTCTTTCGTTTTAAAGAAGACAAAGATTGGACGTTACACGATTGCAATTGGAAGTAACAAAGAAGCAACCAGACTTTCTGGTGTAAATGTAAGATTCTACCACATTTCTGCTTATGTGATTTCCGGTGTATTTGCAGGTCTTGCAGGTATTGCTTATGCAGCAATCTTCGGTGTAGTACAACCGGGTGCCGGAGCTGGTACAGAGCTTGATGCAATCGGTGGAGCAATCGTAGGTGGTGTATCTGCAACAGGAGGTTACGGAACTATTTTCGGAACATTCCTTGGTGTAATTGTAATCTGTTTGATGAAGGTAGGTTTACCTTTTATTGGATTACAGGCAAACTGGCAACTTATTGTTACAGGTCTTGTATTAATTGGTGCAGTACTTGTAGACGTGGTAAAAAAGAAAAAATAAAACTTCATATTTCAAGATTATGATGTCGGAAAGACTTCATATATAAAAAAATATCCAATAAGGAGGACAACAAAATGAAAAAGAGAATTTTAGCATTATTACTTAGCTCTGTTATGGTAATGGGCTTAGCAGTAGGATGCGCAAGTGAGCCAGCAGGCGGCGAAGGTGAAGGAGATGGAGAAAAATTACAATTCGAAATCATGGTTAAGAGTTTCCAATCTTCATACTGGCAAGCAGCTGTAAAAGGTGTTGAAAATGCGAAGAAAGAATTCAACGTAGAAGCAAACTGTGACGGACCTAACATGGAATCTGACATTGCTGACCAAGTTAAGATGCTTGACGCTGCAATCGAAAAGAAACCGGACGGAATTGGTTTAGCAGCTTGTGATGCTGACTCTGTTATCGAATCTCTTGGAAAAGCTTTAGAAGCTAAAATCCCTGTAGTATGTTTTGACGCTGGTGTTCCGGATGCTCCAAAAGGATCTGTATACGCTACAATCGCTACAGACAACAAAGCAGCTGGTGCTGAAGCAGCAGTTAACATGTTCCCAGTAATCGAAGCTAAGATTAAAGCAGCTACAGCAGATGCTCCTGTAAGAATCGGTGAAGTTAACCAGGATGCAACAGGTGCTAACATTATCGACCGTGGTCTTGGATTCATCGACAAAATGATCGAACTTTGCAAGGGCGCTGGCAAAAAAGTAGCAGTTATCGGTAACGATGCATACGTTAACGGATGCTCAGACAAAGGTGATGAAGCTACAGCAGAAGTTATCATCGAAGTAGCAGTTCCTGCACAAACAGACGTTGCTACATCTGCAACAGAAGCACAAAAGATCATGGCTAAAGACGACACAATCGCTATCTTCGGTTCAAACGAAGTAACAGCAAATGGTGTTATCGTAGCTGACGAAAGTATCAACAGATTAAATGCTGATCCTGAAAAAGGTATCGTAGCAGCTGGTTTCGATGCTGGTACAAAACAAAAAGATGCGATCAGAGCTGGTAAATTCCTTGGTTCTGTAACACAATCTCCATTAATGATGGGTTATGAATGTATCAAAGCTTTAGTAGCTATTAACAATGGCGAAGAAGTAAAAGACATCCCAATGGATGGTTACTGGTATGATACAAAGAACATGGAAGATGAAAACATCGCTCCAAACCTTTATGACTAATCTTTTATAGAAGTAGATACATATAGGATATAAAAAAGGAAAAAGGAACCGGTTTTTCCGGTTCCTTTTTTAAAAACATTGCCGCAACAGGAGGAATCGCATGCTGGAACATAGTGCAATGATGTTTGATAAAATGAAAAGCCAGATGAAACATTTGAAAAAGAAAAATTATGAAACAAATATGGCAGAATTTCTAAAGGAACATGGTCATTACTTTAAGGAAATGACAGATTATATGGAAGCATCTGAGAGTAAAGAAGATGCAGCGAGAGAAATTGCAGTGTGCTTTGTAAATGAAGTGGAGAATAAGTTTGCAACAGGAAAAAGAAGCAGAGTTCCGCAACATATACAAGTGGATTTAAATTTCTTTATGATATATTATGTATTCCCGGCAATTTTAAAAACAGAGCATGAGCAGTGTAAAGTAGTTGCAGATGCAATTTGCAGTGAATGGGGAACTCGTTTTAAAGATAGTAAGATAGGGTATACCGATTACGACACCCTGTTCCACTCATTTAGAGAAAAAATATTCGGGATTTTTTAACTCTGATTATAACATTGCTTGTCAGCAATGATTATATAAAGGCAGACCATGAGAAAAGATGACATGGAATGCAAAAACAAAAGTAAGATAAAAATTAAAAATAAGGAGGAAACAAAAAAATGGCAGAAAGCAGATTAATCGGTGGTTACCCAGCAATTGGTATCAGACCAACAATTGACGGAAGAAGAGGACCTTTGAAAGTTCGTGAAGGACTTGAGGCTCAGACAATGGGCATGGCTCAGGCTGCTAAAAAACTTTTTGAAGAAAACCTCAAATATTCTAACGGTGAACCAGTGAAGGTTGTAATCGCTGACACAACAATCGGACGTGTTGCTGAAGCTGCAGCATGTGAAGAAAAATTTAGAAAAGAGGGCGTAGCTATCACTCTTACAGTGACACCTTGCTGGTGCTACGGCTCAGAAACAATGGATATGGACCCAACAACAATCAAAGCTGTTTGGGGATGCAACAAAACAGAAAGACCAGGTGCTGTATACTTAGCATCCGTGCTTGCAACACATGCACAAAAAGGTCTTCCGGCATTCGGTATCTACGGACATGATGTTCAAGATATTGACGATGCTACAATTCCTGCAGACGTAGAAGAAAAATTATTAAGATTCGGTCGTGCGGCTGTTGCAGCGGCTACTATGAGAGGAAAATCATACTTACAAATCGGTTCTATCTGTATGGGTATCGGCGGATCTATCATTGATTCTGACTTCTTAGAAAGCTACTTAGGTATGCGTGTAGAATCGGTTGACGAAGTGGAAATTATCCGTCGTATGACAGAAGGCATCTATGATGAAGCTGAATATCAAAAAGCTTTAGCATGGGCAAAAGAAAAATGCAACATCGGTTTCGATAAGAACCCAGACTTTGTAAGAAAATCAGATGAAGTAAAAGAAGAGCAATTTGAATTTGTAGTAAAAATGGCAGTTATCATCCAAGAAATGATGAATGGATGCAAGACTCTTCCAGAAGGATGTGAGGAAGAAGCTGTTGGACACAATGCTATCGCAGCTGGTTTCCAAGGACAAAGACAATGGACAGACTTCTATCCAAACGCTGACTTCCCAGAAGCAGTATTAAATACATCCTTTGACTGGAATGGAGCAAGAGAACCATACATCCTTGCTACAGAAAACGACGTACTCAATGGTATTGGTATGTTATTCATGAAACTCTTGACAAACAGAGCTCAAATGTTTGCAGACGTTCGTACATATTGGAGCGGAGATGCGATTAAGAGAGTAACAGGATACGAAATCGAAGGAAAAGCAAAAGATTCTGACGGTGTAATCCACTTAATCAACTCTGGTGCTTGCTGTCTTGACGCTTGTGGTGAAGTAAAAGATGAAAACGGAAACGGCGTTATGAAACCTTGGTATGAAATGACAGAAGCTGACCAAGATGCAGTTATGGCAGCTACAACATGGAACGCAGCAGACAACGGATACTTCCGTGGTGGCGGATTCTCTTCTCGTTTCTTAACAAGAGCAGAGATGCCAGCTACAATGATTAGACTGAACCTTGTAAAAGGATTGGGACCAGTTCTTCAAATCGCTGAAGGATGGACAGTAGCTCTTCCAGACGAAGTTTCTGATATCTTATGGAAACGTACAGACTATACATGGCCATGTACATGGTTTGCTCCAAGATGTGATGGTAAAGAAGGTTCTTACTTCAAGACAGCTTATGAAGTAATGAACAATTGGGGAGCTAACCACGGTGCAATTTCATACGGACACATTGGTGCTGACTTAATCACAATGTGCTCTATGCTTAGAATTCCAGTATGTATGCACAACGTACCAGAAGAACAAATCTATAGACCATCTGCATGGAATGCATTTGGTATGGACAAAGAAGCTGCTGATTACAGAGCATGTGCAGCATATGGCCCATTCTACAAATAGAACATATCAATGAAACATTTACATAGCATAAAAGCTTACGCACATGCGTAAGCTTTATGCACAAAAAGGAGAGAAAATTATGTTAAAAGGAATTCCTGCAATTTTATCACCAGAATTATTGAAAGTATTATGTGAAATGGGACACAGCGACCGCTTAGTAATTGCTGATGGCAACTTCCCTTCAGAGTCTATGGGTAAAAACGCAATCGTAATTCGTATGGATGGACACGGCGTTCCGGAAATTTTAGATGCGATTTTAGAAGTTTTCCCACTTGATACATATGTAGAAAAACCTGTAAACCTCATGGAATTAATGCCGGGGGATGTTGGCAGAGTAGAGACACCAATCTGGGATACATACAAGGAAATCGTTGCAAAGCACGACTCACGTGGAGCTGAAGCTGTCGGAAATATCGAACGTTTTGCATTCTATGACGAAGCAAAAGAAGTATATTGTATCATTGCTACCGGCGAAACGGCGATTTATGCGAATGTGATGTTACAAAAGGGTGTTGTGATTAACTAATCAACATAAAAAATAGGGCTTTGAGTTTTATGCTCAAAGCCCTATAATTTTAATCATCTTCTTCGTCATCATTCTCTTCTTCATAGAAATCATCCGGAAGATAAATGTGAACTTTTTCAATACGATTCTTATCCAAAGAATCCACAACTAAGCGAACTCCATCCTGGACCAGTACTTCGTCCTTTTCATCAGGAAGGCGATCCAGTTGCTCGATGATATAGCCTCCTAAGGAATCATAATCTTCTGATTCTAATTCTAAATCAATACGATCATTCAGGTCATCTAAGTTCATAGATCCTTCTACAATAAACTCATATTCACTAATTTGCTTGAAGAATTCTTCTTCGTTTTCATCGTATTCATCGTGGATTTCCCCAACGATTTCTTCTAATATATCTTCTAATGTAATAAGTCCGGCTGTCTCGCCATACTCATCCAAAACAATGGCGATATTTAAAGAAGCCTGTCGCATCTCAACCAATAATTCGGAAATGCTTTTATGTTCATGAGTGAAGTAAGCTTCACGTAAGATGTCGCGTATATGGAATTCCTTTGTGTTGTCAAACAAAAGTAAATCCTTCATATTAATTGTACCAATTACATTATCGGTTGTTTCCTCGTAAACAGGCAATCTGGTAAACTTGTCTTCTCGGAAGATTGCAAGTAATTCGTCATAAGAGCTTTCTACATCGGCAAAAATCACATGGACTCTTGGAACCATAACATCTTTTGCCTTTGCATCTCCTAGGTCGAACACATTATAAATCATTTCCTTTTCTTCTTCCTCGATAACTCCGTCCTCATGGCTGACATCCACAATGGTTCTTAATTCATTTTCTGTCATAGTGTTCAGCTTAGTATTTGGATCCACACGAAGCAAGAACAAAATCACACGGGACAGGGCGTTCACAATAATGCTTACCGGTGTTAAAATTACCATAATAAAATGGATTGGATATGCATATGATAAAGCAAGCTTTTCTGCATTAATCGTTGCGACGGTTTTTGGTGTAATTTCGCCAAAAATCAAAATCAACAAAGTAATAATACCGGTTGCAATTGCAACGGCAGTAGCACCATCACTTAGTGAGTAGGCAATTGTAGTTGTCAAAGCTGATGCAGAAAGATTCACAATATTATTTCCGATTAAGATTGCACTGAGCATTTTTGATGAGTTATCAGTTATCTTAATTACCATTTTCGCTTTTTTGTTACCGTCCTCGGCTAAGGAACGCATTTTAATTTTGTTTACGGTTGTCAAACTTGTCTCTGCAGATGAGAAAAATGCAGAGCCCAACAATAAAATAATTAATACAATAATTTGTATGGCGGCACTCGGGTCCACTGAAAAATCACTCCTTTGTTTTTTGAAAATTAATATATCTAGACTAATATAACGTATTTTGCTGGAAATTGCAAGTGTCCGTTGAATTTGTACGAAGTTTGTGCTACTATTCAGCTATGTAGCAAATATCATGGATTGATGCGTCATGCTTGCATGTAAGCAGTCAATTCTGATATTTGATATAATAAGTTTGTTGTATATGGAGTAAATACATGAATTTGAGTTTTTATAACAGAATGATGGATATTATAGATGAAAAACGCATATATACTGATGAGCCTATGAAAAAGCACACAACCTTCCGTGTAGGCGGGAATGCTGATTTTTTTGTGGTTCCCAAAACCATATATGAAGTGAAACGTGTGGTTATGCTGTGTATGGAACAGGACATGCCATATTATGTCTTGGGAAATGGAAGTAATCTTCTGGTAGGCGATAAAGGCTATCGTGGTGTTGTGATTCAGATATACAAAGAGATGAACAATATTATTGTAGAAGGGCATAAGATGAGAGTTCAGGCAGGAGCGCTGCTTTCTAAGATTGGAACTGTTGCATTGGAAGCGGGGCTTACTGGTTTTGAATTCGCTGCAGGCATCCCAGGTACTATGGGTGGAGCAGTGGTGATGAACGCGGGAGCCTATGGCGGTGAGATGAAGGATGTATTAGAAGAGGTTACTGTGCTTACAAAAGAAGGAGAGGTATTGACTCTTTCAAAGGAAGAACTTGATATGGGATATAGAACCAGTGTGGTGGCAAAGAGGGAATACATTGTGCTGGAAGCTATCGTTGTATTAGAGTTGGGAGACCGAGATGCAATCAAAGCAAGAATGGATGAACTAAAGGTGCAGAGAATCACAAAACAGCCATTGGAGTTTCCGAGTGCCGGAAGCACATTTAAAAGACCGGAAGGATATTTTGCAGGGAAGCTGATACAAGATGCTGGTCTTAGAGGGCTCCAAGTAGGGGGCGCACAGGTTTCAGAAAAGCATTGTGGATTTGTGATTAATAAAGGTGGCGCTACCGCTGCAGATATCGTAGAGTTGATGAATCAGGTGTCTGAGCGTGTGAAAGATAAATTCGGGGTGGAGTTAGAACCGGAAGTGAAAAGATTAGGAGAATTCTAGAAATGAGATTTGTGGTTGTTACGGGAATGTCAGGCGCAGGAAAGAGTACAGCCTTAAAGATGTTAGAAGATGTGGGATATTACTGTGTGGATAATTTGCCTTTTTTTCTGATCCCTAAGTTGTCAGAGCTGACAGGAGTAAGAAATGCAGAGATTAATAAAATCGCAGTGGGTGTTGACATCAGAAGCGGACAAAGTTTTTCGGAGTTTGAGGAAATTCTGGAGCAACTGACACAAAGCGGATTTGAGTATGAGATTTTATTTTTGGATTCCTGTGATGATGTATTGATTAAACGCTATAAAGAAACGAGAAGAAACCATCCATTGGCCAAGGATGGCAGATTGGATGAAGGAATTGGAAAAGAGCGAGATGCATTACATACATTGCGTAAAAAGGCCAATTATATTCTGGATACCAGCAATATGCTCACCAGAGAATTGAAGATGGAGCTGAACAAGATTTTTGTGGAAAACAAAGAATTTAAAAATATCTATGTTACCATTTGCTCCTTTGGATTTAAATATGGAATACCAAGTGACGCAGACTTGGTGTTTGACGTTCGTTTTTTGCCGAATCCCTATTATATAGAAGAGTTGCGATATCAAACGGGGAATGATGAAACGATCAGAGAGTTTGTAATGGGCAATGAAAGCGCCAGAGAGTTTTTGGAAAAACTGAAGGACATGATTCGCTTTTTGATTCCCCACTATATTTCAGAGGGAAAGCATCGCTTGAACATTGCAATTGGATGTACTGGAGGAAAACATAGATCAGTTACTTTGGCAAATGGACTTTATGAGGCATTGGGACAGGATGAGAAACTGGGAATCAAGATTGAACATCGGGATATAGAGAAGGATGCAAAGAGAAAAGCATAGCATGAAACAGGAAATTTCGTTTTCGGGTAAAATTAAAAGTGAACTATCTAGGCAGTGGAGTGACAATAGACATTGTCAACTGGCAGAGATAGCGGCGATTGTCAGCATGTGTGGTAAGGTAACCATTGACAGTCGTGACAGATGTTCTGTGAAGGTGCGTACAGAAAATCTTTCTGTTGCGAGAAAATACTTTACATTATTAAGAAAAACATTTAATATAGAAGTCGAGACTTTAGTCTCCCGTAATAAGAATCATGAAAATGTTTCTTATATTATCATTGTGAAAAACCATGATGATGTAATGGAGATATTGCAAGGATCGAATTGGGTAGATAGAGATAGTTGTTGTAGACGGGCATTTATTCGTGGAGCATTTTTGGCGGTCGGTTCTATGAGTAACCCAGAAAAATCCTATCATATCGAAATTGTATGTCCTGCTAAGGATAAGGCAGAGTACTTACGTGGAATGATTAACAGCTTTGGGTTGGATGCAAAGGTCATTGTACGAAAGAAATCCTATGTAGTATATTTGAAAGAAGGGGCACAGATTGTGGATCTTCTCAATGTCATGGAGGCACCGGTTGCTCTGATGGAGATGGAAAATGTACGTATTTTAAAGGAAATGCGCAACTCTGTGAATCGAAAAGTGAATTGTGAGACTGCCAATATAAATAAAACTGTTTCTGCTGCAGTGAAACAAGCAGAGGATATTCGGTATATACGGGATACAGTGGGTCTTAGTAGTTTGCCGGAGGGACTTCGGGAAATTGCCAGGATACGTCTTGAATATCCCAATGCAACTCTAAAAGAATTAGGAGAGTTGTTGGAAACGCCACTCGGAAAGTCGGGAGTGAATCACAGACTTCGTAAACTAAGTGAAGAGGCAGAGCGTTTGAAGGAAAATAGGGAGGAACAATCATGATTAGAAAAGCAGTAACAATTAATTGTGAAGGATTAGAAGCGCGCCCAATTGCAATGCTGGTACAAAAAGCAAGTCAATTTGCAAGTACAGTACATATAGAGGTTGGTACGAAGAAGGTAAATGCGAAAAGCATTATGGGAATGATGTCACTTAGTGTTTGTGGTGGAGATGAGATTGTTGTTGTTACAGATGGTGCTGATGAGGAAGCAGCTGCAAATGAAATTGAATCATACTTAAACAAGCAGTAATGTGGGTTTATGGAAAGAGCATATTTATGCTCTTTTTATTATAAGATATGTTTTTGAAGTGAAAAAGTGGAGGATGCGGAATGAAAAAACTGTTATTTGTTTACAATCCAAATGCCGGAAAGGGCCTACTTAGACCTAGATTGGCGGATGTGCTTGATATTTTTGTGAAAGCAGAATACGAACTTACAGTATATCCAACGCAAAGCTATCGAGATGCGTATCACAAGATTGTCCATATGGAGGATGGCTATGACCTGGTTGTCTGCAGCGGTGGTGATGGAACCTTGGATGAAGTGGTAACGGGGATGATGCAACGTAGTAATAAGATTCCTATTGGTTATATCCCGGCTGGAACTACCAATGATTTTGCCAGTAGTCTCCATATTTCAAGAGATATACTAAGTGCAGCAAATACATCAGTACACGGAATTCCATTTGCATGTGACGTAGGATCGTTTAATAATGATGTTTTTGTTTATGTTGCAGCCTTTGGGTTATTTACAGATGTGTCTTATCAGACCAATCAAACTTTGAAGAATATGTTGGGGCATGCAGCCTATGTATTGGAGGGTGTGAAGCGTCTTTCTAATATACCGTCTTATAAGATTAGAGTAACCCATGACGGGGAAGTGCTCGAGGACGAATTTATGATTGGAATGGTGACCAATTCCAAATCAGTGGCAGGATTTAGAGGCATTGTTGGAAAAAAAGTTCTGTTTGATGATGGAGAATTTGAGGTGACTTTGATTAAAAAACCAAAGAATCCATTGGAGTTGCAGGCGATTATCACAGCACTTTTGGTAGAAAATTTTGATACAGAATATATGTATACATTCCGAACAGGGAACATTATCTTTGAATCGAAGGAGGAAATTCCTTGGACGTTAGATGGTGAGTTCGGTGGTCAGCATGATGTGGTGGAAATCCAGAACAAAAAACAGGCATTACAGATTATGATAGAACCACAGATGTTGGATGGATTGATGAAGGAAACAACAGAAGAGGAAGGAGATTTGTAAAAATGGAAACGAGAGAAAAGTTTTCGTCGAGATTGGGATTTATCTTAATTTCGGCAGGGTGTGCAATTGGACTTGGTAATGTGTGGAGATTTCCTTATATTACTGGAAAATACGGGGGAGGAATTTTTGTATTAATTTACTTATTCTTCCTGATTGCAATGGGTCTTCCGGTAGTAATTATGGAATTTTCTATGGGACGTGCCAGTCAAAAGAGTATTGCAAGGTCTTATGAGGAGTTAGAACCGAAGGGAACAAAGTGGCATATTCATAAGTATTTTGCCATAGCAGGAAACTATTTGTTAATGATGTTTTATACAACAGTTGCAGGTTGGATGGTAGCTTATTTCTTCAAAATTCTCAAAGGAGATTTTGTGGGATTAGGCGCTGAAGAGATCTCAAATGCATTTGGAACTCTGACAACAAACCGTAACGAGATGATTTTATGGATGGTCATAATTTGTTTGATTGGTACTTTGATTTGTTCTTTAGGACTTGAAAAAGGAGTGGAAAAGATCACAAAACCAATGATGTTAAGCCTTTTCTTCATTATGATTATCTTGGTTGTGCGTGCACTTACACTTCCGGGAGCCATGGAAGGACTGGAGTTCTATTTGAAACCGGATATTTCTAAGGTTCAAGAAGCGGGGCTAGGAGAAGTGCTATTTGCCGCTATGGGGCAGGCGTTCTTTACACTTAGTATTGGTATTGGCTCCCTTTCTATCTTTGGAAGCTATATTGGAAAAGAAAAGAGACTTACAGGCGAAGCGGTCAGTGTACTTGTGTTGGATACAGCGGTAGCACTGATGTCCGGACTGATTATTTTCCCGGCATGCTTCGCATTTGGAATCAATCCGGGAGAAGGTCCAGGACTTGTATTTGTTACATTGCCAAATGTATTTAATGAGATGGCGGGAAGTCGTTTATGGGGAACCTTGTTCTTCTTGTTTATGTCGTTTGCTGCATTGTCTACAGTGATTGCGGTGTTCCAAAATATTATTGCTTGTACCAGTGAATTGATTGGGTGGTCACAGAAGAAGGCAACTTGGATTAATGGTGCGCTGATTACTGTTTTAAGTATTCCGTGTGTACTTGGAATGACAGATTGGTCTTCCTTTACGATTCTCGGAAAGAGCATTATGGATTTTGAGGATTTCTTGGTAAGTAACAATTTGCTGCCACTTGGTTCAGTGATTTATCTGTTGTTCTGTGTTACCAGATATGGTTGGGGATGGGAGAATTTCACAAAAGAAGCCAATACCGGAGAAGGTATGAAATTTCCAACCTCAAAAGCATTTAAGTTTTATCTGACCTTTGTTCTGCCGATAGTGATGATTTACATCACCATTCAAGCATATGTGACGATGTTTTAAGGCATATATATAATGGTTAAAAAATGTTTGCTTTTTAAAAAATATGGGTTATAATGGTAGGCGAAAGTAATCATAAAAATATAAATCGGAGGTAATATTTATGTTAGTATCAGCAAAAGAAATGCTTGACAAAGCAAAAGCAGGCCACTATGCAGTTGGTCAATTCAATATCAATAACTTAGAATGGACAAAAGCTATTTTATTGACAGCACAAGAATGTAACTCACCGGTTATTCTTGGTGTATCAGAAGGTGCAGGAAAATATATGTGTGGTTACAAGACAGTTGTAGGTATGGTAAATGGAATGCTTGAAGAATTGAATATCACAGTTCCTGTAGCACTTCACTTAGACCACGGAAGCTACGATGGATGTATGAAATGTATCGAAGCAGGATTCTCTTCAATCATGTTTGATGGTTCACACTATCCAATCGAAGAAAACGTTGCTAAGACAAAAGAATTAGTTGCTATCTGTGCAGAAAAAGGAATGTCTTTGGAAGCAGAAGTTGGAGCAATCGGTGGAGAAGAAGACGGTGTAGTAGGTAAAGGTGAATGTGCAGATCCTAACGAATGTAAAGCAATCGCTGACTTAGGCGTTGATATGTTAGCAGCAGGTATTGGTAACATTCACGGAAAATATCCTGCAAACTGGGAAGGATTAAGCTTCGAAACATTAGATGCAATCCAACAATTAACAGGAGATATGCCATTAGTACTTCACGGTGGTACAGGTATTCCGGATGACATGGTTAAAAAAGCAATCGATTTAGGTGTTGCTAAGATTAACGTTAATACAGAATGTCAATTAGTCTTTGCAGAAGCTACACGTGAATACATTGAAGCTGGAAAAGATTTACAAGGAAAAGGATTTGATCCTCGTAAATTATTAGCACCAGGTACTGAAGCAATCAAAGCAAAAGTAAAAGAAAAAATGGAATTATTTGGTTCTGTAAATAAAGCTTAATAATTACATATATAAATAAAGGGTTCCACAGGGAACTCTTTATTTTTTTCTTGCATTTACGACAAAATTAGAGTATTTTAGTTGGTATGAAAGATTATCACAGAAAGGCGAAAGAAATATGAGCGAACACATAAATGTAGTAGACATATTTGGAGAGAATGTATTTAATGATGCAGTGATGCAGGCAAGGCTGCCGAAAAAAGTATATGTGGAATTAAAACGTACCATTCAGGAAGGGAAGGAATTGGAACCATCCATTGCGGATGTTGTTGCCCACGAGATGAAGGAATGGGCGATTGAAAAAGGAGCAACTCATTATTCTCATTGGTTTCAACCACTTACCGGGGCTACAGCAGAAAAACATGATGCATTCATTTCTGTGCCGAAATCTGATGGTAAGGTGCTTATGGAGTTCTCAGGGAAAGAGTTGATTAAGGGTGAATCTGATGCGTCATCCTTCCCGTCTGGAGGACTTCGTGCCACATTTGAAGCAAGAGGATATACGGCTTGGGATTGTACATCCCCTGCGTTTATTAAAAAAGATGCCGCAGGCACAGGTGCTATCCTTTATATTCCAACGGCATTTTGTTCATATACAGGAGAGTCCTTAGACCAGAAGACGCCACTTCTTCGTTCTATGGAAGCCATTAATAAGCAAGCACTACGATTGATTCGTTTGTTTGGGAATACAACATCGCAGAAAGTCACACCATCTGTAGGTGCAGAGCAGGAATATTTCTTGATTGACCGAGAACAATATTTAAAAAGAAAAGATTTGGTATTTACAGGAAGAACCTTATTTGGAGCAATGCCACCAAAGGGCCAGGAGTTGGATGACCATTATTTTGGGGCAATCCGTGAACGTATCGCTCTCTTTATGAAGGATGTGAATAAAGAACTCTGGAAATTAGGTGTATCGGCAAAAACCCAGCACAATGAAGCGGCACCGGCACAACACGAACTTGCACCGATTTTCGAACAATGTAACGTAGCAGTTGACCACAATCAGTTGGTGATGGAAACTTTGAAACAGGTTGCTTATCGCCATAATCTGCATTGCTTGTTGCATGAAAAACCTTTTGCGGGAGTGAATGGTTCCGGTAAACACAACAACTGGTCTCTGGGTACAGACGACGGAATCAATCTTCTTGATCCGGGCAAAAAACCACATGATAATATTCAATTCTTGCTGATTTTAACCTGTGTGCTTCGTGCAGTAGACAGACATGCTGAACTTCTCAGAGAATCTGCAGCAGATGTGGGAAATGATCACAGATTGGGAGCAAATGAAGCGCCGCCGGCAATTATCTCCGTATATTTGGGAGAACAATTAGAAGACGTGCTGGATCAGTTGGTAAGCACAGGTTCAGCCACACATAGTCTTAAGAGACAAAGACTGGAGACAGGGGTACATACTCTTCCGGAGTTTGCAAAAGACGCTACAGACAGGAATAGAACAGCACCGTTTGCGTTTACGGGAAACAAGTTTGAATTCCGTATGGTGGGTTCACGAGATTCTGTTGCATCCTCCACTATTGTTCTGAATACAATTGTGGCAGAGGCCTTTGCAGAAGCCTGCGATTATCTGGAACAGGTAGAAGATTTTGATGCGGGTGTACATGATTTGATTAAGCAATATGCCGTAGAGCATGAAAGAATTGTATTTAATGGCAATGGATATTCTAAGGAATGGGTAGAAGAGGCAGCAAGAAGAGGACTTCCGAATCTGCCGACCATGGTAGAAACCATTCCTTATCTGACAACAGATAAAACAGTAAATCTGTTTGAAAAATTTGGTGTATTCACAAGAGCGGAATTGGAATCACGTGCAGAGATTAATTATGAAACATATGCTAAAGTAATCAATATTGAGTCAAGAGCCATGATAGATATAGCAAGTAAGCATATTATTCCTGCAGTTATTAAGTATATTACATCGTTGGCAACGTCCATTAATGAGGTGAAAGGTGCTTGCGCTGCAGCGGATGTCAGTGTTCAAAGTGAATTGCTGGAGCAATCGTCCAAGTTGCTTGCA
>JAZQBW010000091.1:0-2625 GCA_045545895.1 Faecalimonas sp. | reverse complement strand
TTCATAATAAGCAGCCTTTTCAGGGTCATTCGCCATCTGTTCCAAAATATTTGGTGCAATTACAACATTTGAATATCCTGATGTTCCCATTCCCAGATTATCCATACTATTCTGGTCTTTTCCGACAGACATAATCATTACATTTCCCAACTTTGACCTAAGTTGTTCGGTATAAGCATCCACTTTTGACATATTTGTATCTTTTGCTTCCTGCAATCTACTTGCAAAATCATTACCACTTACAGATGCTCTCTGTGTTTGATTTGCTTTTTGATATGCCATTTGCATAACACTTGCTACATTACCAAGATTCACTTTCCTCTCCCCTTTCATTTTGTAACATAATCGTTAAAGTAAATTTTTTATTTTCAACAGACCAATCCACACCACCGTGATATTTTTCTGCTGTTTTCTTGATATTACTTAGTCCGATTCCGTGAGCCTCTTTATCTTTCTTATCCGTTATCGGAAACTCTGAGTATTTTTTCCGAATAATCTTTCCATCAAAACTGTTCTCTACTTCAATAAAGAACATCTTTCCTCTGGTAAATGAGGACAGCGTAATAAAAGCATCTGCACGTTGGTTCTGCTCTTTTAGTTTCTTACAGGCCTCGATTGCATTATCCAAAGCGTTTCCAATAATAATTCCAATATCATAGCCCTGAATCTGCAAATCATCTAGGAATAGTAGACTATCTGTGTTTAACTGAACATCTGGCATAACCCGTGTCAATTCGTGGTATTTCATATTCAGTAGAATATCCACCACTGTGTTGCCTGTTTTATACTGAAATTCCAACTTATCCATCGTCTGATTCAGTTCTGAGAGATAATTTTGCAACTCCACATTCAACTTCACATCCTCGTTTACTGCGAGCTGCATGATTACAGAAATCGTATTTTTCATATCATGCTTCATACTGCGTACGCCACTGTAGATATGTTCCATCTCTGCAATGTGTTCCTGCATACTCTTCATTTGCTTTTCTAAAATGAATTTCTCACTTCTTTCTTCATTTACCATAATCATGTCTTGGAACAGTTTCACGCTACAAACAATAGACAGAATCGACAATATCATAACTGATGGAACCACAGGAATGAGTTCTGGATACTTATCAAATAAATCCATTGGCATTCCATCTTCCATCGTAATAAGAATGGTTCTAAGTAATACGCACAACAAAAAACCAACACACCCTGGAGTCAGTAAATAAAACAATTCCTGTTTACTGACAAAGTGCTCTTTTCTTTTGTAATTCTTAACCACCATCTTTAATGATTGATAGAACAAGATACCATACACAACCATCATGCTTAGCTGCAAAATGCCTGCCGTCCATGAAATCAAACTCTCCACTGATTCAACGGAAATATATCCCTTTTCCAACAACACAAGCCACAAATCAAACACTTTATCGCTACACATGGAGATTGTTATGGAAATAAAAGAAGATATATCCTTCAATGCAACAAAAGTAATTGTTAGAAAAATAGGCATTTGAATTCTGGAACAATAAAATACCTTAGCCATTCCAAATACAACTACCAATAGCAATACCTGTTTTCCAATTGTATCTTTTGTTTCGAATGCAGTTGGAAAGAAACCATCCAGTAAATAGTCACAAATGACATAGAAAATGATAACGATGTATTTCCCGTAACCCCAAAACAGATTCTTTCGATCCATAAAGGAATCAAAATAATACGCAAGGCAATATCCTGTAAAAATAGTGGTTACAATTCCAAATAATTCACTTACCACGCTATACAAAGATGCCACCTCCATTTTTCAGATATCTCATATATACCTTTACAAATTCTCCATACTTCTCCTTTGCCAAGATAATGCTTTCACTATTGTTTAAGGTAATACTGTCATTACTGTATTCCGTAATGAATGCTAAATTTACGAGATACCCTCTATGACAGCGATAGAAATTCTGTTTTAACTGTTTTTCCAACTCACCTATGCCTGCATAAGCATCTATCACATCTGTCTTGGTATGGATCTCTACCTTTTTTCCTCGACTTTCAATATACAAAACATCATTCTGCTCCAAAGTGATATTACGATATCTCGTCTTAACAAATAATTGTCCATTTGCCTGCTGTTTTTTCTTTCCCACTTCTAAAACTGCACGCTTAAAAACATCTGCAAATTTCTGCTCGTCAATTGGCTTTATCAAATAATGGAACGCAGCTACATCAAAAGCATCAAAAACATATTCCTTTACGCCAGTGATAAAAACTAAAACTGTATGTTCCGTTTTCTGTCTTAATATTCTGGCTGTATCTATGCCGTTCATTCCATCCATCTGTATATCAAGGAATACTATGTCATAGCATTTATCTGCTTGGATTAATGTTTCTCCTGTGGAATATGTATCCAGCAAACACTCTGCTTGCTTATCCTCTATCAATTTTTTTACATGCTCTCTAATGAATTTTTCATCATCTACAATCGCAATACGAATCAAATTATCACCCTCTTCTTTTAAAACAGAAATGGCACTTATCTCCAATCAATCCATTGAAAATAAATGCCATCCCTTGTTGCTGATTATATCGTAAAAATATTTAGTTTTTCAATTGCAAAGGAACCAAATGCTACCTCTATTGGAA
>JAZQBW010000090.1:0-3948 GCA_045545895.1 Faecalimonas sp. | reverse complement strand
TCTTTGGGTATTGGTTTTCTTGTTTGGGAAGAAAACCAACCTTAAACTCAAAAGAAGAAATATGAAGATAGATGGAAAACTTGTTTTCCCATGTGTAGCACTTGGGCTTTCTGCTTTTATTATGCAAAGCAGCGAGAGTGTGATATCGGTTTGTTTTAATTCCTCGCTGTTAAAATATGGCGGAGACATTGCAGTAGGAGCCATGACCATACTGACCAGCGTTATGCAGTTTGCAATGCTTCCGATGCAGGGAATCGCACAGGGCGCACAACCTATTTCCAGTTATAATTATGGTGCAAAAAATGCAGGCCGCGTGAAAAAGACCTTTAAACTACTCCTTACTACATGCCTGATCTATTCGTTCGCTATATGGGCGATTATCATGGTCTTTCCAGCTACCTTTGCCGGAATATTTACGTCAGATGCCGCACTCATCGAATTCACTGCGAAGGCACTTCGTATTTACTGTGCTGTTCTGTGTATTTTTGGAATACAGATTGCTTGTCAGATGACTTTTGTTTCCACAGGAAATGCACCATGCTCGATTATTGTAGCGATTGTGCGTAAGTTTATTCTGTTATTGCCACTGATTTATCTGATGCCACAGTTAATTTCGGACAAATCCATGGGTGTGTACATGGCGGAGCCAGTTGCAGATGTGATAGCGGTAAGTTTTACGGCGATTCTCTTTGCCGTCCAGTTTAAAAAATCGCTGAAAACCTTACAATAAATTAATCCTTGGTATAGTATTTCTCCTTTTACGTATTCTAGAAGGTGTTGACAAAAGAAAAAGAACAGACTAAAATAAAGTTACACTTTAGATTAGTCGGAGGCGTAACAATGAGTTATATTGAAAGAGCTATTGCACCAATATTAAAAAAACGAGTGGAGTCAAGCAAATGTGTACTTATTACGGGTGCAAGACAAGTTGGAAAATCGACGCTCGTAAAACATGAATTTCCAGAATATAATCGAGCAAATTTTGATGACAGATTAACGAGATTGCAGGCAAAAGAAGAACCGAAACTTTTCTTTATGAATCATCCTTGTCCACTTTTTATTGACGAAGTTCAAAAAGAGAATAGCATTTTAGAAGATATCAAGCAGATTGTTGATGACTCTGAGGATAGGGGACTGTTTATTCTTTCTGGTTCACAGAAACTTGAACTGATGAAAGGAATGAGCGAGTCTTTGGCCGGTAGAGTATCTATATCTGAATTATCAGGACTTTCATTGCGTGAAATTCATAATGTGAAGTTTAATCGACATTTTGTACCAACGGATGAATATTTTAAGGAACGAGAAAAAGAAATAAAGAAATATGATAATTTATGGGAGACTATCCATAAAGGTTCTTATCCAGAATTATATGATGTGGAAAGAGATTGGCAGGAGTATTATTCTTCATATGTGTCCACTTATTTAGAAAGAGATATTAATGAATTGATTTCTGCAGATAGCATTACTTTTACTAAATTTCTTACATCTGTCGCAGCAAGAACGGGCGAGATGTTAAACTATGCAAATATTGCAGGCGAGGTAGGAGTAAGCGAACCAACAATTAAGAGTTGGATTTCTATCTTAGAAAGAACCGGAATTGTATATTTGTTGCAACCATATAGCGCCAGTGCTTTGAGTAGAGCAATCAAAACGCCAAAAATATATTTTCGAGATACAGGACTTGCATGTTATCTTACAAGATGGTTGACAGCTGACGCATTGAAGCATTCTGCTGTTGCGGGAAATATGTTTGAAACCTTTGTTGTATCAGAAATATTGAAGTCGTATACAAACGAGGGAAAAGATTATAAGTTTAATATTTTTTATTATAGAGGCAAAGATAAAAATACTTTTGGGGAAAACGAAATTGACTTAGTTATTGAAGAGGATGGAGTACTGTATCCAATTGAAATTAAAATGTCAGGAAACCCTAAGGCAGAAATGGGCGCGACAAATCAAGTATTAGATAAGGTTCAAGAAAGGACAAGGGGAATGGGAGTGATTCTCTGTTTGATTGATAGAAAGACATATTTGCGTGAAAATTTAGTTGCTCTTCCAATAGAATATATATAAAAAATTAAAATTGAGTGTTGGTATATTATTTCTCCTTCTACAGATAATACTCACAGAGTAATTTTTGTAAAAGGAGATTTTTATATATGAAAGCAACAGGAATTGTGAGAAGAATAGATGACCTCGGCAGGGTCGTAGTTCCAAAAGAAATCCGCAGAACCTTGCGTATTCGTGAAGGGGACCCACTGGAAATTTTTACAGACAGGCAGGGAGAGATTATCTTAAAGAAGTACTCTCCAATTGGAGAATTATCCATATTCGCAAAAGAATATGCGGAAAGTCTTGCAGGTACCCTTGGATGCACCGTATGCATTACAGATCATGACCAGGTAGTGGCAGCTGCAGGTGCCGGGAAAAAAGATTTGCAGGACAAATATATAAGTAAGCGTCTGGAACATGCAATTGAAGGAAGAGAGCAGGTTTTTGCAAGTCAAGGAGAAAAGAAATATATTCCCCTGACAGAAGATAGTGGAGATGATTTCGCCAGTCAGGTAATCTGTCCGATTATCTGTGAAGGAGATGCACTTGGCTCTGTAGTTCTTTTAGAACGAAGTGAAAAGAAAAAAATGGGTGAGACAGAACAGAAAGTAGCAGTATGTGCTGCCAATTTTCTTGGAAGACAAATGGAACAATAGGACATAAATTTCCTCCCTTTATCATAGATTGTGATAGAGAAGGAGGGAGTGTCATGAAAAATAGGATGGGAAAAGGGACTCAGGTAATACAGATTATGAAGGCATTACTTGCGTCTTACATCGTGACTGGAATATTACTTTTTATTTTAACGCTGTTATTGTATAAATTCCAATGGGACGAGCAAATGATAACGGCGGGAATCATTGCAATCTATGTGATATCTACATTTGCAGGTGGTTTTATTTTGGGCAAGCTAAAAGGCACAAGAAAATTTTTGTGGGGACTTATCATGGGCATATTATATTTCCTACTATTGTTCTTGATTTCTTTTGGTGTATACAGAAGCTTTGATGGAAATGGTACTAATGTTCTTACCACCTTATTGCTCTGCATGGGAGGAGGAATGTTGGGCGGTATGATTGCATAAAAAATACTTTAAAAATCATTTCTACTATGTTATAATAATTGAATAATTGTGAAAAAAATAAAGAGTCCGTACAGTCGGACTCTTTGTGTGTTTAGAAAAGTAAAAGAGAGGTCATGACAAATGAAAAAAAGCAAAGGTATTTTAAGTCTAATTCTGATGGTGGCACTCATTGCTCTATTGGGTTTTACCTGCGTGGTTGGTTTTGGAAACTATGGTATGGGTGCAGCCAAGAATATTAAATTAGGATTGGATTTGGCAGGTGGTGTCAGCATTACATATCAGGCAAAGGATGAGAATCCAACGGCAGAACAGATGGCTGATACCATTTATAAATTACAGAAGCGTGTGGAACAATACAGTACTGAGGCAACGGTGTATCAAGAAGGAACAGACCGTATCAATATTGAGATTCCGGGCGTATCTGATGCCAACAAGATTTTGGAAGAACTTGGAAAGCCAGGTTCCTTGCAGTTCAAAGATGAGTCAGGGAATGTGGTGCTGGAAGGAACAGATGTGAAGTCAGCTAGCGCTCAGACTATGACTGATGAATACGGTGGAAAACAGTACGGTGTAGAACTGAATCTGACAGCTGAAGGTACTAAAAAATTTGCAGAAGCAACACAGGCAAATGTGGGAAAAACCATTTCCATCGTATATGACAATGAAGAAATCAGTAATCCGGGTGTGAGGGAAGCTATTACAGGCGGTCAGGCTTGGATTGATGGTATGGCATCTTTCGAAGAGGCTAATACATTGGCGTCAACCATTCGTATTGGTGGTCTTCAGTTAGAATTAGAGGAGCTACGTTCCAA
>JAZQBW010000089.1:0-3474 GCA_045545895.1 Faecalimonas sp. | reverse complement strand
ACTTCTTCCTTTACATGATTTTTACGGAGTTAATTTTAACGTTGTTAACATCTTTCTTCTGTGTAACGTGGCATTTCATTCTGTACTCTAAGTAAATCCATACAATCGTCTAGAACATCACAAGACAACAAACATTCCTGCTTATCATCTTCTAAAAAATTTGCTACTTTGGTATTTCTATAAATCTCATTCATTTCTTCTAATGTCATACCAGTTCTTTGTAACACCACACCTAATAATGTGATGGCACAACCAAAATCATCCTTACATTTATCAGGAATCTTAAAATAAGCATCTTTGATATGTAATACTTTGCTCATCATCCACCTCTACTCATTTAAACTATCCCGAAATATTTCACTTACAGTAAATTTAACTGTATTATGCTTTGGTATTGTCATTGGTTCACCTGTACTCATATTTCTACCAATTCTTTCTTTATGTTCTTTTACAAAGAATTTGCCGAAACCTTTAATCTTTACAACACCATATTTCTTAATGGCATATTTCAAAGTGTCGATAAACAGATTAAATAATCTATCTGCTTCCATAATTTGCATATTGCCTCTTTGTGCCATTTCTTTAATAAACTGGTCTTTCGTCATTACTTTGTTCCTCCTTCACACGTTTTGGACACCATATAGGACTAGTCTTTGGTGGATGGTCTACACCTAAACTTCCCATATCATTTTCTCTTTCCTCATGGTCACAATAAAAATATGTATACATAATGTCATATTTCTTCATAAACTCACATTCACTACAATGTGGTACTCTGTTATTTCGTTTAACATTCATCAAAATCTGTTTCCTTTCTGTTGGAATATTTTTTATCAAATTTCGCCATAACCATTTCATTTTTCTGTCTGCTACAATCTTCCTCTATTTCATCAATCACAACAGATAAATGTCTGTTTATGATTTTAGATAACTCATCCACATCTTTAATTTTTCCATACAGACTTAATAATCTACACATATTCTTTTCTTCGATAATTACTACCCTATCTTTTAATTCCATGTTTCCTCCAAATAAAAAAGTGTGCTGAGCACACTCTCAACTCCCCTGCCCCTCAATCTTGAGGGGTGGGGTTTTTCTTTGCTCCATTTTGTTGTAAAATATTTTTATGAGTATTTTACAGGACATCTTTAGTGATTATTATGAACAAATGATTTACGAACTTCACCCACGAACTTCTGTTGTCGAAAATGTCAACAAGATGCTTCATTGTGGCGACCCTTCTTATGGCGGGGCCATGTATGGTTGCCCTCACTGTGGCAATCTTAAATTCGTTGCTTTTAGCTGCAAAAGCCGTTTCTGCCCTTCTTGTGGTAATCGCTACAATCAAGAGCGGTCTTTTCATATGTCCTGCAAGCTTGTTGCTTGTGTTCATCGTCATTGTGTTTTCACTATCCCTGAAGAACTTCGTGTTTATTTCTTAAAAGACAGAACCCTACTTGACTGTTTATTTCATTCCGTCCGAGACGTTGTTTTTCGCATGTTTTCCAAGATGAATAAAACTGAAAACTTTACTCCTGGATTTATCTGCGTCCTTCATACCTTTGGGCGTGACCTGAAGTGGAATCCTCATATCCATGCCCTCATCTCCGAAGGTGGTGCTGGTAACATCACTCCTTGGCGTCCTGTGAAACACTTTGACTACAACTTTCTTCGTAATGCTTTCCGTAAGGTTCTTCTTGAACAACTTACATCTCGCATTGGTCCAGCTTTTCACAAAGTTAAAAATGAAATGTACACAAAACACGCTGACGGTTTTTATGTTCGTGCAAAGCCAAATCTTTGCACTCCTGATATCACTATTAAATACATTAGCAGATATCTTGGAAGGCCTGTTATTGCTACCTCGCGCATTGATAATTATGACGGTGAAAATGTCACCTTTCACTACACTCGTCACGAAGATAATAAAACGATTTCCGAAACCGTTCCTGCTTTGAATTTCATTCAGCGACTTATTGTTCACATCCCTGAGAAGCATTTCAAAATGCTCCGTTACTATGGCATCTATGCCAAACATCATAAACAGGAGAAACTTCTCAGAAAATGTATCTCTGAGAAAAAGCGCGCCTTTTTAAAATCCATTCAGGATTGGCGCAACTCAATACTTCTTTCTTTCGGTTATGACCCTCTGTGTTGTTCCGAATGTGGAACTTCTATGTTGGTTTTGGAAGTCTACCACAAAAAAACTGCACTATTTGAACTATATCAAAAGGCTTTGGGATATGGATAAATCCATGCTCTCAATAACTTTTTTCTCTATAGTCAGATAGTGCAGTCAAACCAAAAAACAAAAACCGCATAATCAACGTCATGGCGAAGCTGCAACTTCGCTCTTTTGTCATGCTCATTTTTATTTCGTTGTCATTATACACCATTTCTGACGTTTTGAGAAATTTCCTATAAAGGAACAAAGAGTTCGCTTGCGAACTCTTCGCGCGCGAGCGGTGTTGCAACGCAACTAATTTCTTCTCCGCGAGCTGCGCATCCTCAGCGGAGCATTTTTACTTCATAGGAATTTCCTATGAAGTAAAACAAGCCTTGCCATATATACATAATTCATATATGACAAGGCCAGTTTCATTTTTCATAAATATAAAGCACTAAAATATAATCTTTATACTAAACTACAAAGAATACACAAGCACCAGGAGCTACTTCTACAGTTCCTGCAGCTACAGTTTCACCTTCCATTACTGGAATTTCATCGTTTTCACCAAGTGCAAGTGCTTTTCCGTTTAAATACATAACAGGTGGACGCATATTTCCATTGCCATCTAAACGGTAAACTTCTGCTTCTTTTGGAAGTTCTACTGTTGTGGTTTCTGTTTTTGAGTTGTTGATTACAAGGTAAGCTACACCATCTTTGCCATCCTTACGAGAATGTGCATATACATGTGCACCTTCACGAATTGCTTCACCAGAATCATATACTGTAGTACCCATTAACTGATTCCAAAGTAAAACTGCAAAGTAGCTTGGACGTGGTTCAAATGTGCCATGCTGTAAATATCCATAGTCAGAAGAAGCTAATGTGTTGTGGAAAATTACACCATTGGTAACCGTAGCAAAATGTCCAAATTCATTTAATGCACGTGGCACTTCTAAATATGTAGATGCCCAGGTATGTCCACCTGCACCAGCATCACCAGATTCTGTTACCCACATTTCTCCGCCTGGACAATATTTGTCTCTGTATAAAGCAAAGCAGCTTGCACAATGTCCAGCCATGCCTAAATATTCTTCACTCAAAGCGCCTTCTGCTGGGGTAAAAGCAGATGGCATCATAGCTGCCATACGTTCAGATACACCATTGTAATAATGATAACTAAATACATCTAATTTTTCTGTACAGCCATCTAATAAATCTGCTGTTGAGCAATATGGTAATGCTTCTGCAATACCTGCTGAACCACCATCTGCATTTCCATCTGCGTTGTATGGATTTCCATCTG
>JAZQBW010000088.1:0-4207 GCA_045545895.1 Faecalimonas sp. | reverse complement strand
TGCTGCCAATGCCGGAACACCCATACGAATCAAAATCGGAGCACAGGTTGCCGCCATAATACAATAGTTTGCCGTTGTCGGAACACCCATACCAAGCACGATACAGCAAAGCATCGTAAGGAACAATGCGATAATCACCTGATTTCCTGCCAGTGATACAATAC
Organism: Faecalimonas sp.; assembly: GCA_045545895.1. Classification (GTDB taxonomy): domain Bacteria; phylum Bacillota; class Clostridia; order Lachnospirales; family Lachnospiraceae; genus Faecalimonas. Next base: position 4,043 of record JAZQBW010000088.1, on the reverse strand, counting down.
CATTAATCATCATATTTGCAAGACCCGTCATTGTGATAGTTCCTGCGATGATACCTGCAACACCACAAGCTGCTGCCACAGTAATCATACCCTGTCCACCTGCTGCAAGTGCTTCAAAAATCTTCTTCGGTGTAATACGATTTTCTTTATTGAAAAGACTCACTACAATCGCTGCAACAATCGCAATCGCTGCTGCATATTGAATCGAACGTTGGCTGGTTCCAACTAAATAAATCAAAAGTACTAGTGGAATTAACAAATATACCTTCTTGAGAAGAGGAAGAATTTTCGGCAACTCATCTTTCGTTAAACCGCGAAGTCCTTCTTTTTTAGCCTCCAAATGTACTGCGATAAAGATACCTGCAAAGTAAAGCACTGCCGGCAGAATCGCACGAACTACGATATTGCTGTAAGGAACACCAACATAGTCTGCCATCAAGAACGCTGCAGCACCCATAATTGGTGGCATAATCTGTCCACCTGTAGAAGCAGATGCCTCTGCCGCCGCTGCGAACTCCGGTTTGTAACCCGTTTTCTTCATAAGCGGAATCGTAACAGAACCGGAACCAACTGTATTTGCTACAGAAGAACCAGAAACCATACCTTCCATTGCACTTGCCACTACGGCAACCTTCGCAGGACCACCTGAGAATCCACCTACGACTGCATTTGAAATATTAATGAAGAAATCTGCGATGCCAGTTCTCTCCAAAAATGCGCCAAATATAATAAACACTACAATGAATTTTGAACAAACATTAACCGGTGTCGATAAGATACCTTCCTTGCTGTAGAACAAGTAAGAAATCATATATGTAAGTTTTCCGCTGAATGTTGGGTTTGGAAGCACAACAAGTGCATAGATTAAAAGTGCCCCTGCCACAATCAAAATCGGAATACCAACACTTCTACGGCAAACTTCCGCCAAGGAAAGTACACCGATAATACCGATAATCACTTGATATAATTCGAATTTGCTACCCTGCTGAATAATACTCATTGCATTAAACGTAAAATACAAGAATGACCCTGTTCCAAGAATCATGAGTACCCAGTCATACCAAGGCATAGAATTGACTTTCTGCTGTCCTTTTTTCACCGGATATACGAGATAACCAATGAGCACGATGAATGCCATAAATGAAGTGAGACGAATCTCCTCGAGCCAGCTCGTAAAGAGTGTCACATAAATACAAAAAAGTGCAAATATTGCCAGAACAATGCTCACCAAAATCTTAGGAGTCCCCTCCCAAACACGGACATTGGATTCACGGTCGAATTTTTTCATTACCGCATCCAAATCCATCGGCTCTGCAGGTTCTGTAGCAACCTTCTTCTTGAATAAATTCATAGATACCTCCTATTGCATTAAAATGGCTGCGACGAACTTCGTCACAGCCAAAGAAATCATTACTTAGATTATTTCGTTTCTACGTTAACGCCTTTTTCTGCGAAATATTTAGCAGCACCTGCATGGAATGGAACTGTCATACCGCTTGTTGCATTTTCAACACTAAGCTCTGCACCTTTTCCATTTTCAGCTGTGATTGCATCAATGTTATCAAAGATAGCTGCTGTCAATTTGTAAACATCATCTTCTGTTGCTGAAGCACTTACGATTAATGTAGCTTTAACAGTAACTGTTGTTACATCTTTGTCCTGTCCTTCGTATGTTCCTGCAGGAATTACATGCTCTGTATAGAATGGGCAAGATTCCATAAGTTTCTTAGAAACATCACCATCGATTGGAACTAAGTAAGCATCGTTTGTTGTACAAAGCTCTGTGATAGCCGGTGTCGGAGGACCTGCTACGATAAATGCAGCATCAATTTTTCCATCTTTCAAAGCATCTGCACTGTCAGCAAATGACTGATATTGAGGTTTGATATCTTTTTCTGTAAGTCCTGCTGCTTCCAATACATCTACTGCATTGAAGTAAACACCTGAACCAGGAGCACCGATAGAAACTGATTTACCTTTTAAGTCAGCAACTGATTTGATGTCTTTGTCCATTGTGATAAGCTGTACCGCCTCTGCATAAAGACCTGCAACTACACGGAATGAATCTACTTTACCGTCTTCTTCAAATGCACGTGTTCCTTCCCATGCATATGCCATAACGTCAGATTGAACTGTACCGAGCTGATAGTTACCTGCATCGATTCCTTGAATGTTAGCCTTAGAACCGTCTGTAGAAACAACTGTCACGTTAATACCTGCTTTGTTCTTAATGTACTGGCCAAGAACTCCGCCGTATCCATAATATGTACCTGCTGTACCGCCTGTACCCATTGTCATTGTTGTAGCTTTTACCTTTTCTTCTTCTTTTCCATCTGCATCAGTAGTTGTGTTACCACATGCAACAAGTGCAAATACAAATGCAACTACGAGTAAAAGTGAAAGTAATCTCTTTTTCATAATAAAATCTCTCCCTTTATTAATAATCTATGACAGATTTTATCATTAATTTCCAGTAATTTCAATAGTTTTTTTGTATTTTTGTATAATTGTATACAATCTTGAGTATCACAATGAAACTCTAAAATTATTCAATTCAAGTAGATTTATACATTCCACATCTAATAACATTTATATTTATTGACATTATCGCATTTATTGTCTATAATTATAAACATTAAGGAGGTATAAACATGTCCAAGAATCCATATAATATATTACCATCAACTGAAGAAATATTAAGAACAATGGGCAGTCAAATCAAACTGGCAAGGCTTCGCCGTAATCTATCCGTTGAATTAGTTTCTGAACGTGCCGGCATTAGTCGTGCATCACTTTGGAATGTTGAAAAAGGAAGTCCTTCCGTTGCCATTGGCATCTATGCAGCTGTTCTACATGCTCTCAATAACATGGATAAAGACCTTTTGCTTGTAGCAAAGGATGATGCAATGGGAAGAAAAATGCAGGACCTTCAATTGATAACAAGGAAACGAGCACCGAGAAAGGAGCGTTGATTGTATGTCTTCAAATTCAAAAACAATACTAGTATATGACGATTTTAGTATAGACACTCCTCAATTACTTGGAAAACTCTATGTTGATACGGTAAAAGGTGGCGAAATCTATTCCTTTGAATACGACAATAATTGGCTTGAGACCACATTACTTTCTGTCTCCATGGATCCCGACCTTTTGCCTTATGGTGGAAGACAGTATCCAAGCCATAACTCCATCTTTGGTTTGTTTGCTGATGCTTCCCCTGACCGTTGGGGACGAATGTTAATGACTAAGAGGGAACGAATACTTGCAGACAAGGAATCCCGCAAGCCTCGTAAATTAAATGATAGCGATTTTCTTTTAGGTGTTTATGACGAAACTCGCATCGGCGGAATTCGTTTTAAATTAGAAGAAGATGGCCCTTTTTTATCAGATGATAAAGAAACAGCCACTCCACCCTGGGCAACTTTGCGAACATTAGAAGAAGCATCCAGACAATTTGAAAATGATACTAACGTGTTAAATGAAAAATGGCTTAATCAGTTATTAAGACCCGGTTCATCGCTGGGCGGTGCAAGACCAAAAGCAACCGTTGTAGATACAAAAGGAGAACTTTGGATTGCCAAATTCCCTTCTAAGAATGATGAAAATAATACCGGAGCGTGGGAAAAAGTCGTTCATGACCTAGCAGCAATGTGTAGATTGAATGTACCAGAATCCAAACTTGAGACATTTTCAAAATTAGGAAGTACTTTTCTTGTCAAACGCTTTGACCGAAATGGCAACAAGCGAATTCACTTCGCCTCTGCCATGACCTTACTCGGTAAAACAGATGGTGCATCTGCCGCTGACGGAAGTAGTTATTTGGACTTAGTTTCTTTTATAAAAGCAAATGGATGTAATCCTAAAAATGATTTGATTGAACTATGGAAACGAATTGTTTTTAATATGGCTGTTTCTAATACGGATGATCATTTACGAAATCATGCTTTTATTCTTCTCAAAAATGGCTGGACACTTTCTCCTCTGTATGATGTCAACCCAGTGCCTTATGGTGATGAGCTTTCCTTAAATGTAAACGAAGATGA
>JAZQBW010000087.1:0-125569 GCA_045545895.1 Faecalimonas sp. | reverse complement strand
TGGGGATTGATGTGTAAGGCATATGGAGATGCTATGAAGAGCGATTATCTCCAAGTTCCACACCATGGTGCGCATGATGGAGGTACAAAAGCAGCATATGATTTGATTCAACCAACATATCTATTATGGCCATGTGGAGATAAACTCTATGCTGATGATCTTACTTCATGGAATAAAGATTATGGCACGAACTTGCATTTATTAAAGATGGTGAAACCAGAGAATTCATATGTTGCAGGTGTATATGATGCGATTAACAAGACAGAACGTATCACAGAGTTTCCATTCAGCAAGTAATTTGCTGAATGAAAACTTATTACATCAAAAATAGGAAGGCGAGAATATATATTATGGAACAATCAGTCGATAGTATTTTTCTGATAAGGGAAATGCGCAGTAAGTTTGAAAGTGCTTTTGAAGATGCTGTGCGATATATCACAGACAAGGATTTGAAAAAACCGGAGTTGTGGAAAAAATTTGTTCACATATTTCGTGCAAATGAAGATGTAGATGATTTGGGATGGCGTTGTGAATATTGGGGCAAGATGATGCGTGGTGCGGCATGGATTTTTGAGTATAGTCATGATGCTGAACTCTATGAACTTCTCGAAACTACTGTAGAGGAACTGCTGGATACTGAAGATGAGTTCGGAAGGATCTCTTCTTACACCATTGAAACAGAATTCGGTGGATGGGACATGTGGGGAAGAAAATATGTCTTACTTGGCTTGCAATATTTCTATGAAATATGTGGGAAGCAAGAGTTAAAAACCCGTATTCGAGCCTCAATGGAACGCCAAATGAATTATGTGATTGCGCATATTGGTAAGGAAGAAGGAAAAAAAGAAATTCTTTTAATTTCGCCCCATTGGTATGGAACAGTCGCTTGCTCATTTTTAGAGCCAACTGTGCGTCTTTACAATTTAACACACAAAAAAGAGTATTTGGAATTTGCAGAATATATTGTAAATACAGGATTCTGTAAAAAAAACAATCTGATTGAGCTTGCATTTGAAGATGAAGTGGCACCTTATGAATATCCACATCAAAAAGCATATGAAACCATATCATGTTTTGAAGGACTTATAGAATACTATCGAGTGACAGGTATTGAAAAATACAAAACAGCAGCAATAAATTTTGCCAGAAAACTGATAGAGACAGATGTGACTGTAATCGGTTGCTGTGGATGTATGCACGAGTTTTTTGACAACGCTGTGTTGAAACAAACAGGAACTGATTATAAAGGAATTATGCAGGAAACATGTGTAAGTGTTACCTGGATGAAGTTTTGTCTCCAGCTTCTTCGTTTGACTGGGGATGTCACATTTGCAGATTGTATGGAACAAACATTTTTCAATGCATATCTTGGCACATTTAACATTTATGGAAATGAGCTGGGGGCAGAAACAAAGTCCAAACGCTTACAATTAGAAGAAGACAAGCGCCCGATTCCACAAATGCTTCCTTATGATAGCTATAGTCCACTTACAGCCGGAACAAGAGGCAGAAAAGTTGGCGGATATAAGGTAATGAAGGACAAATCATTTTATGGTTGTTGTGCTTGTATTGGTGCGGCTGGTACAGGAATTATTCCAAAAGCAAATGTTCTTCGTTCAGCAGAAGGTTTTGCATTAAATTTCTATTTTCCAGGAGAAATTTCTGTTGTTACACCACAAGGTCAAACGATGACGATTGCACTGGATACGAAATATCCATTTGGTGGGAAGGTGGAAATCACGCTTGGCTTAGAGTACGAAGAAGCCTTTGATTTGGCACTTCGCATTCCTTCATGGAGTAAGGAAACGAAGCTTTCTTGCAATGGAGAAGAAATGGATGCACAACAAGGCTATACAAAAATCAATCGAATATGGAGCGATAAAGACACAATTGAATTGACACTTGATATGAGAGTCAAAGCAGTGCTGCCGCCGAAAGGGGCAATGAATGAAGAACATTTCATTGCATTTCAATATGGACCAATTATGTTGGCGCAAGATGCAAGACTAGGAACCGATTTAACGGTACCGGTTAAGCCGGAATGGGATGCGGAAGGATATGTACTTCATGCAGAGCGTTGTGATTGTGGTGAGATTCCAGACAGTGAGCTCTGTTTTGAATTGACGAACAGGGATGGTAGTAAATTCAAATTAATTAATTATTATTCGGCAGGAAAAACATGGGATGAGGAATCAAAATGTGCAGTGTGGATTCCACGCTAATGTTTAGGAACTAGTATACATATTGAAATTAGCGAAGCAATCTCTTAGGAGGTTGCTTCGCTTATAAAAAGAGGGAGAATCATTATGAGTTTGAAATCAGTACATACATTTACTGGTTCATGGATTACGACAGAAGAATTTGCATGTCTAGAACCACGTAATGTGTTTCATAGGCAACTAGATACATCGGTGAATTTACCAGAGGAGCATTTGAACAAACACATTTTGTTCAGAAAGAAATTTGCGATAGAAAATGACTTCCGAGATGCTTATCTTTACATCTCAGGAGATGATTATTATAAACTTTATGTAAATGGGAGCTTCGTTGCACAAGGACCGGCGCCAGCGTATCCATTTGCATATACCTATAACGTAGTGAACCTTGCACCTTTCTTAAGAGAAGGAGAAAACCAAATTGCAATACACACGTATTATCAAGGATTGATTAATCGTGTATGGGTAAGCGGAGACAATCGTCATGGTTTATTATGCGATTTGGAACTGGATGGAAAAGTTGTGCTTGCTAGTGATGAGAGTTTTAAAGTATGCGAACATTCTGGATATAGAGAAATCGGAAGAGTTGGATATGACACACAATTTTTGGAGGAATATGATTCTAACGCAAGAGAGTGTGCTTTTATGGAAGAGGATTTCAATGACAGTTCTTGGAAATCAGCAAGAGTACGTCAGGTTGTGGATTACAAGATGGTTCCGCAACCTACCAAGAGCCTTGTATTTGAAGAAATTCAGCCAAAGCTGATGAAGACAGAGGGGAATCGAATCACTATCGATTTTGGAAAATGTTATGTTGGATATTTGAATGTTATAGCTAAGGGAAAGCAAAATGATGTGGTGACGATACATTGTGGACAAGAATTATGGGGAGATGGCAGTGTACGCTATCAAATGAGATGTAATTGTAACTATGAAGAACGATGGATTTTATCAGGTGCAGCAGATTATCTGAATTGGTTTGATTATAAAGCCTTTCGTTATGTGGAAATCGTGTTACCGGAAGACTGTGAGATTGAGAGTGTATCACTTACTGTGCGTCATTATCCTTTTGAATTGCGAGCACAGATGAAGGAAGAGTATAAAGATGTGCCGGAACTTCAGAAAATTTGGGATTTATGCGTTCATTCCATTGGTTATGGCGTTCAAGAGGTCATTCAGGACTGTATGGAGCGCGAAAAAGGATTCTATGTGGGCGATGGCTGTTATACAGCGTTGTGTCATATGTTAATGACGGACGATGATTCTATGGTGAGATATCTGATTGATTCTGCCTATTTATCAAGTTCTTTCGTTGAAAGTACAGTGACTTGCCTGAATTGTTCGTTTATGCAAGAAATTGCGGAATTCCCGTTGATGCTGGTTTCTCTTATGATGTGGCATTATCGTCTTACAGAAGACAAAGAATACCTTAAAAAAAACTATGAATTTGCACACAAGTTAGCAGAAATCTATCGGAGAGATTACGAAAAAGATGGACTACTGCAAAACTTAGATAAATGGTGCGTTGTAGAATGGCCAAAGAATTTCAGAGATGACTATGATGTAAATTTAAAACAAGGACAAGTGTGCGAAACACCACATATTGCAATCAACGCATATTATATTGAGATGATTTCGAATTTGAACAAGATGGCAGAAATCTTAGAAAAAGCTCCTTATCGTGATTTGGCAGAGCTTAAGAATGGTTTCTTTGAAGCATTTTATGATGAGAAGAGACATGTGTTTAAAGATAGCGTGTTGACGGAACATAGCAGCTATGTGTCCAATGTATTTGCTTTTGGTTTTGGTTTATTACCAGATGCAGAATGTGAAACAAATATTCTAAATATGATTCATAAAAGGGGTGTTTCGGATGTATCTTTATTTGCAGCATTTCCAATGATGGTAGGAATGATAAGAAGCAGCAGAGAAGAGGAAGTGCAACATTTACTTTTAGACGAGGGAGCATGGCTTCGTATGCTACGCGAAGATGCAACGACTACCTTTGAAGGATGGGGAAAAGAGTGCAAGAAGAATGCATCCTTGTTTCATTTGACAATGAGTTATGCAGCAATCTTTTTAGCAGATATAGACCACAAGAAATTATTTGGTCATGCGACGGAGGAAAACAGATGTATTTAAAAAATAAAGAAGCTTTTAGTGACCAGCTTTTTCAGAATCCAACCAGTGAGTACCGTGGGGCTCCATTTTGGGCTTGGAATTGCCAGATGACTTCGGAAAAAGTAGCAAAAATGATTGAGATTTTTTCTGAAATGGGAATGGGTGGTTGTCATATTCATAGCCGTGCAGGGTTGAATATTCCTTATTTGGGAGATGAGTTTATGCGACTCGTTTCGGAAGCAAATCAAAATCTGAAAGAGAGAGGAATGTTTACGTGGCTCTATGATGAAGACCGTTGGCCGTCTGGTTTTGCAGGCGGTGCAGTAACAAAAGATAGAGCATGTCGTAGACGAGGTCTTATCTTTACAACGAAAAAACTAGAGAATGAATGGACTACTCCAATTGCACACTATCAAGTAATGCTAGAAGATGGGTGGCTAAAGGATTATAAACGAATCGGTATCGAGGAAGAAGTGGATACCGGATGGGATGAATGGTTTGCATGTGTACAAATTGATTGCGATGATCCACGTTTTAACAATCAAAGCTATGTGAGTACCTTGAATAAAAAGGCAATTGAGCGATTTATTGAAGAGACACATGAAAAGTATGCGGATCATTTTCAGGAGGAATTTGGAAAATCAATTCCAGCTATTTTTACAGATGAACCCCAATATCATGTAAGGGGATATAAAAAGAATTTAGGCTTTGCGATAGATAAGACTGATGTTGCGCTGCCATACGTGGATGATTTAGAAGAAACATTTGTTGCTGCATACGGATATAGTTTTATGGATAGACTTCCAGAGTTAATTTGGGAGAAACGAGAATTGGTATCACAAATCAGATATCAGTTTCATGATCATGTTGCAGAGCGATTTGCAGAGGCTTTTGCAGATACGATTGGCAACTGGTGTGAAGAACATAACCTGATGTTAACTGGTCATATGATGATGGAGACCACTTTGGCATTACAAGCAGAAGGTGTAGGAGAGGTTATGCGTTCTTATAGAGCATTTCAGCTTCCAGGGATTGACGTATTATGTGACAGGCGCGAATTGGCAACCGCAAAACAAGCGCAAAGTGCCGCACACCAATATGGAAGACCAGGAGTGCTTAGTGAACTCTATGGTGTAACAAACTGGGATTTTGATTTTAGAGGGCATAAACTACAAGGTGACTGGCAAGCCGCATTAGGAGTTACTGTCCGTGTACATCATTTGACATGGACAACCATGCTTGGAGAAGCCAAAAGGGATTATCCTGCAACGATTGGTTATCAATCACCGTGGTATCAGGAATATCGATATGTAGAAGAGTATTTTGCGCGAATCAATACCATTATGACACGCGGCCAGGCTGATGTTAGAATTGGTGTCATTCATCCAATCGAATCATACTGGATATACACGGGTACAGATGAGAAAACAGGGATGATTCGAAATGAAATGGATGCTAACTTCAGCAGATTACTAGAATGGATGTTATATGGATGTTTAGACTTTGATTTTATCTGTGAATCACAACTTCCAAAACTAAATCAAATCGACAAGATTACAAAAGATGACTTTCCGGTTGGAGAAATGAAATACAAAGTGATACTTGTTCCAAATTGCGTTACGCTGCGTACCAGTACATATGAGCGTCTAAAAGCTTTGAAAGAACAAGGTGGAACAGTCATTTTTACGGGTGAGACGCCACGCTATTTGGATGCTGTTTACTCAGAAGAAGTACAGGAATTTGTAAAAAACTGCGACCATGTACCATTTGCAAAAAATAGTTTATACCAGGCATTGGAAGAAGTAAGAACAGTAGAGGTTCGATGTGCAGACGGTTTATTAGCTGAGAATATGATTTATCAAATGCGTAATGATGGAGAACAGAAACTATTTTTCCTGGCACATGTAAATGCCATGAAAAATTCAGATTTACCACAAGAAGAGAAGCTTACAATTCGGATTCAAGGTATTTATGATGTTGTTTGTTACAATCCAATTGACGGTACAAAAATGCGTGAAAAGGCAACTCATAAACATGGAAAAACGGTAATTCAGAAAACAATGTTTGACCATGACAGTTTATTACTAGTATTGTCTCCATCAGAAAGCTTGCAAATGGATACGAGTATAATGTGTGACGATGACAAGCGTGAGAGTGGTGAGACACTTGAACTGAAAAATAATATGGAATTCAGATTAGAAGAGCCAAACGTATTGGTACTTGATCAAGCAGAGTATGCTTTTGACCATGGAAAGTGGCAGGGGCGGGAGGAAATACTTCGAATTGACAAGAAATTCCGTGAGACCGTCGGGTATCCACAGCGAATGAAAAAGTTTGAACAACCATGGATTCATCAGGAAGAACCAGTGGCTGAACACATGTTATCTCTGAGATTTCGCGTGGAATCGGAAGCAGAATTGGAGAACGTGGATCTGGCATTGGAAAATAGTACAGCTGAACTCATTTGGAATGGGGAGAAAGTTGAAAAAGAGATTGTTGGTTACTACGTAGATGATGATATTTTCAAAGTGAACTTAGGGAAACTCAAAAAGGGCATGAATGAGTTAATTGCACATATTCCATTCCATAAAAAAGAAAATATTGAGTGCATGTATTTGTTAGGCCAATTTGGTGTTCGCATACAAGGAGCAGAAGCCGTAGTAACTGAAATGCCAAAAACGATTGCTTTTGGCAGTATTGTTTCCCAAGGATTCCCATTCTATGGTGGAAACATTGAGTATCAGATTCCGATAGAACTTAGAAAAGACGGCGTCTTAAATGTGAGTGTTACAAGATTCCGAAATCCATTATTAAAGGTGGGGGTTGACAATGAGCAGCAAGTGATTGCTTACTCTCCGTATCAAGCAAATTTAGGGTGTGCAAGTGGAAAACATATTGTACGATTAACTGCTTTTGGAAATAGGATTAACACGTTTGGAACGTTACATAACTGCGATGAGACAGAACGTTATTTTGGACAAGATACATGGAGAACAGTGGGGAATAGCTGGTCTTATGAATATCAATTACGTCCTACAGGAGTGCTCAAGATGCCTGTAATAACAGCATATTATGAATAGAGGAGGTAAAAAGATGGCATACGACAGATTTTATCCAGGACAAGTGTGGCTGGATACAGAAGGAAAACGAATTCAAGCCCATGGTGGTTCAGTTATGTACATTGACGGAACATACTACTGGTATGGTGAAAACAAAGAAAAAACAGATGGTGTAAGTGGAATCTGGCACTGGGGAGTAAGATGTTATTCTTCACAAGATTTATACAACTGGAAAGATGAAGGGATTATCATTCCTCCTGACTTAGAAGATGAAAATTCCTCCCTGCACCCACGTGCATGCATGGACAGACCACATATTATTTACAACAAACGTACGAAAAAATATGTATGTTGGTTAAAAATCATGAATCGCGACAAAACGCAAACAGAAACCGTGTTGACTGCAGATTGGATTTTGGGTCCATATACAAAAGTAAAAGAGGGACTTAGACCCCTTGGTATGAGCGCGGGAGATTTCGATTTAGCAGTGGCAAGTGATGGAAAAGCGTACTATTATTTTGAACGTGTACATTCGGAAACCATTTGCGCAGACTTAACAGACGATTATACAGACGTTACGGGGTATTATTCAACACATTTTCCAAAACCATTTCCTCCTTATGTAAGAGAGGCAACAGCTCACTTCCTACGGAAAGGAAAGCACTATTTGCTAACATCAGGTACAACAGGATATTATCCAAACCCATCTGAAGTTGCAATTGCAGATACATGGCATGGGCCATATACAGTACAAGGGGATCCACATGTGAATGATGAAAGTCAAACATCGTTCCACTCGCAAATTTCAAGTGTGTTTAAGGTGGAAGGAAAAAAAGATTTATACATTGCATGTGCAGATAGATGGTTAGTGGAAGCTATGGATTATCCATACGAAGTATATAGAGATAAATTTGAAGCAAGATTTAATCCAGATGCACCACCATTCGATAAGAGTAGATGGAAAGGTTCCGTTGTAGAGAATACTTCCATTGCGGATTATGTGTGGTTACCAATTCGATTCGATAGAGAAAAGGCACTGATTGATTGGAAGGATGAATGGAGAATTGAAGACTACGAATAAGGTGTAAAAGTAGGAGGAGTTGCCACTCATGTGAGTGATAACTCCCCTTAAAAAATGTTGCTATTTGATTATAGATTTTTTTTCTTAAATTCAATAGGAGAGTGACCATAATACTTCGTAAACTTCCGGTAGAACGTGGAAGCTTCCTCGATTCCTATTTTAAAGGCAATTTCTGAAAGTGATAAATCTGTAGAGAGAATCATTTCAGCAGCTTTTTCCATTTGGAGTCTGTCAAAATAATTTTTCGGAGTTTCATTCATAATTTCCAGAAAGACTTTACGGAAATGTGATTGGCTCATATTGCAAGCAAATGCCATATCCTCAATACTAAGTACTTTTCCTTGTTTAATCGATGTAGAAACAAGCCTAAGTGCAGGAAAAATTTTCTTGATCTGAGAGTCTGATTTAGGCGGAACAGGTGTAATATTTTTCCCTAAACGACTGCATTCTAATAGGAGGGAATAAACTTGCAAAGCAAGGGAGTCCGTGCGGAAAGAATCAGTCTCGTTTGAGTTGTATAACTCTATTAAATTTACAATGGTTTGATCGATTTTGGGATATTCCGTTGGGTTATACACTCCACTTTTAAATTGATTCTGAATCAAATCCGATAAAAAAACTAGCGGAACAGGAAAGTGTTGTGAATTAATTTTTCGAATATCAATGGTGATAAAATACCATAATGTACCAGGTGTGTTGTAGGTGTTGTAATGTGGCTCATAAGGACAGATAATCTGTATATCACCTTCGGAGAAAGGAATCTCCTTATCATTCAGATAACAGATACCGCTGCCTTTAATGCATTTTCCAATTTCAATTACACGATGAAAATGCAGCGTACGAATTTTGTTTGCAGTTAATGTATAAAGAGACACATGTAGAAAATCAACGTTTTTACCATGAAACATGGAATAATAAAAGGCGGGTTTTGTGGAGTTTGTTTTTTTAGACAAAGCAATGCCTCCTTTCATAAATATAAGAAAATTATAGCATATTAATCAGAATATTAAAAGAGGAGAAGTACCTTAAAGTGGAGGGAATATAGGTGAGAACGATAGAGGGAAAATACTGTCCAATTCCTTTTTGGAGTTGGAATGAACGATTAAATGAGGAAGAGACTAGAGAGCAGGTTAGAGCGATGAAACGAGCTGGGCTTGGTGGCTTTTTTATGCATGCAAGAGGTGGATTGCAAACAGAATATATGGGAGATGAGTGGTTTGCTAATATAGAGGCAGCGATTGATGAAGCGGAGCATTGTGACATGAGGGCATGGGCATATGATGAAAATGGCTGGCCAAGTGGATTTGGCAATGGAGTTGTAAACGGAAAAGGAGTGGCTTACCAGCAAAAATATTTGCGAATGGAAGAAGCGTTGCAACATGAGAAAGAACACATAGCGAAGTGTGGTGAACATTATTTTTATTATGAAGTAAATCCTTTTTATGTGGATACCTTGGATAAGAAGGTAGTCGCTGAATTTATCAAATATAGTTATGAACCTTATTACGAGAAATTTAAAAATAGAATTGAAGGTTTTTTTACAGATGAACCACAGATTTCGAGAAATGGCATCCCTTGGAGTTTTGTTTTTGAAAAGGAATATGAAAAGAGATATCAAGAAAACCTCCTAGAACATTTAGAAGAATTGTTTTTACCAAAAGGAGCATATCAAGATACAAGAATCAAATTTTGGAAGATGGTTACAGATTTGTTCTCTGAGAATTATATGAAACAAATATACGATTGGTGTAGTGAGCGTGGACTAAAATTGACAGGACATCTTCTGTTAGAAGAATCTTTAGAGTCACAGTTGACAACAAATGGAGCGTGTATGCCGCATTACGAGTATTTTCATATACCAGGGGTTGATTGGTTAGGAAGAAACATTCGTGAGAGTTTGACTGTCCTGCAAGTTTCAGCTGTTGCAGAACAACTTTGCAAGGAAGCTGTTTTGACAGAAAGTTTTGCAATGTGTGGTCATAATATTAGTTTTGCAGAATTAAAAGGACTTTGTGAATGGCAGATGGTTCGAGGAGTCAATTTGCTATGTCAGCATCTTGAAGGATATTCCCTGCGAGGAATTCGAAAAAGAGATTATCCACCGACAATGTACATACAGCAACCTTGGTGGAGTCAATATAATCAATTCAACGAGGCAATTGCTCGCATAGGGAAACTGCTTCGTGAGGGGAAATCCGAAGTAAACGTGTTAGTGATTCATCCACAGAGTACAGCGTGGACATTATATGATGGAGGTGACACCTCTCAAATTAGTGAACTAACGAGGCGGTTCTTGAAAACGATTCAAGTATTGGAAGAGAAGCATATTATGTTTCACCTTGGAGATGAAACCATTCTTGAAAGACATGGCGTTGTGAAAGAAGGCAAATTAGTTGTTGGTGAACAAGCATACTCTTATGTAATACGTTCGGATTGCCGTATTTTGATGGAACAGACGGAAAAATTGTTAAAGAAATTTGAGGAAGCCGGTGGAAAGATCGTAACAGAAGCAGAACTTCCAAAGAATGAGGTGATTGATAATGCTAGCATTACTTATACAAAACGTATTGGTACAGATTATGTGATACATTATTTTGTAAATTCGTCTGCAAATCGAGAAATAGCAAGTGTCAAGATAAAAGGAAAAAAACTGAATATCTATACAGGAGAAAAAGAAATCTTCACTGGTTTTCATGAGTTTGAACCATGGGGAAGTTTGATTCTGATTGAAGAAAAGGTAAATGTAGTTAAACCTACAGGTGTATACCACCTTGTTGAGAACAGTTTGAATAGTATGACCTTGGATTATTGTGACTATTATTTTGATGGAGAATTGCAGGAAAAGCATGGGTATGTATTGAATATCTGTGAGCGTGCAAATAAACTAGAAAGACCTGTTCAGATTAGGCAGGACTATCAGGTGTCTGTGCGCGATATACCAAGAGAACTTTATCTTGTCTGTGAGACGCCAGAAAAATTTGAAATCAAGATAAATGGATATCAAGTGACGGAAAAGGAGAATGGATACTTCTTGGATAAGAGTTTCAAAAAAATTGAGATTACAAAATATATCCACAAAGGGGATAATGTGATTCAATTTCAATGTGAATTCACACAATCCAAGCTGTTTTATGACAATCTGAAGAAATCCCATTTGTTTGAAGGGGAGAGAAACAAATTAGCGTATGATTTCGAAATAGAAGCAATTTACTTGGTGGGAGATTTTTCTGTGGCAACAGAAGGAGTATGGACAAAAATAGAGCGAAATGCTGCACGCTTCACAGGAAAATTTGTCATCGAGAAACCACGAGAACAAATTCAGGCACAAAACATAGAACAACAAGGTTTCCCATTTTTCTGTGGGGAGATGGTGTTAGAGGGTGAAATCGATATTCCAGAACAAAATCCTGTATTACAGATTGAGTGGAAAGGGATTAATGCATTGAAAGTGGAGATAAACGGGATAGAGAAGGTGATGCTTACGGATAATCAGCTCTCTCTTGCAGATTTCGGAGTGAATGGAAAAACAAAGATAAGATTTTCGTTGATTAATAATCTTAGAAATCTACTAGGGCCACATCATCACCAAGATGGAGAAGTGTTAGCTGTTCGTCCAAGAGATTTTTATCAGGAAAAATGTGTATGGAAGAAAAAGGAATTAGATAAGTGGAATGATTCATATTGTTTTGTGAATGTTGGAATTTAATGAGTTGCATTGACTAGTGCCTGTATTGCTGATATAATAACGTATATACGATATATGGTTTAAATCTAGAAAATGGAGGTGCATGGAATGGATATAAACAATTTAAAACAACTAAAGAAAAAAACTGAAATAACAAATGAAAAAATTGCAGAATTATCTGGCATACCTCTTGAAATTGTAGATGATATATTTTCCGGTAGGATACATAATCCCCCATATATGACACTTCTTGCAATAGAACAGGTACTCGTTCGAAAAGAAAAAATACCATTTTTCTATGATGAGACAGAACAGGATACCTGCCTAATTCAAGAAGAAGCAGTTGCTTACAATTTTAACGCAAGAACGTATAATATGACGGATATTGATAAAATATGTGCAGGAATGAGGGTGGAATTAATAGACGGGAAACTTTACTTTATGACTACCCCTAGTCGAATGCATCAGTTTCTTATAACAAAGATTTTAATTAGTATTGGGAACCATATAGAAAAAAGGAACGGTAAATGTCATGTTTACACGGCACCTCTTGGTGTTCGTTTGTTTGCAGATGATGAGACTTGGGTGGTACCGGATATTCTTGTGGTCTGCAAGAAAGATATTCTTACAGATAAAGGCTGCGATGGAGCTCCGGATATTGTGGTAGAAATTGTTTCACCGGGTAATGCATACCATGATTACATTACAAAATTAATGAAGTATAGGCAGGCTGGAGTTCGTGAATACTGGATTATCGACCCAGAGAAGGAGAAGGTGTTCTTGGTTGATTTCGAAAATGAGGAAAATGACGAGTATACATATGAGGATGTTGTTCGGTCAAACGTGTTAGAAGGATTTGAGGTTCGAATAGCGGATTTTATAGAAGAATTTTAAGAAGGAGCAAGCCCAAGCATGTTAATCAGCGAACGCATATATCAATATCTTGAAGAAAAACATATTACACAAATAGAATTTGCAAATAGAACCGGCATTTCACAAAGTACCATCAGCGACTGGAGAAGAAAAGGAACCAATCCTTCTGCAGATAAGATTATGATTATCTGTGAAGTGCTGGATATTTCTCCATATGAGTTGCTGCAGGGAACAGAGAATAAAAAACATAAAGAGTATAAACAAACAGATTGTGTTGTGTTAGACAGACAGTCAAAAGAGTATCGCTTAATCGAAACCTATCAGAATCTAGATGTGAATGCACAAAAGAGATTTGAAGGGTATATGAAAGTCTTAAATGATATGAAAAAGAAAAAGTAAAATAGCACTTGATTTCTTAGGGAACAAGTGCTACAATACATTTAACTGAATAAGATGTCGACGAGAAGTGAACCGAAAGGTTCACTTTTCTTTATGTATTAGCAAGCCTAATACATAAAGAAAATGCAGACGCGCAGCTCGCAGAGATGAAAACATTGCTTTGCAATCTGCTCGCGCGCGGCGATTGCGTCAAGCGCAATCTTATCATGATGTCTTGTAGGCAACACAATTATGAAAGTGAGGTTTTACATTGTCTAAGAGAGAACAATACGAACAACAAACAGAAGAACTTTTATTACCGATTGTAGAAAGACACGGCTTTGAATTGGTAGATGTTGAGTATGTGAAGGAAGCAGGAAACTGGTATCTTCGTGCATACATTGACAAACCGGGTGGAATCACCGTGGATGACTGCGAAGTAGTCAGTAGAGCATTTTCAGATGTTTTAGATGAAAAAGATTACATTGAGGACACTTATATCTTTGAAGTGAGTTCTCCGGGACTTGGAAGACCGCTTAAAAAAGAAAAGGACTTTAGAAGAAGTCTGGGTGAGGACGTAGAGATTCGTACTTACCGCCCAATCGACAGACAAAAAGAGTTTGTCGGCATGTTAAAAGAATATGACACGGATACCGTGACCATAGAATACGAAGATGGGGATACACAAGTATTCCAAAGAAGTGATATCGCATTGATACGATTAGCATTTGACTTTTAGTAACAAGAAACAAATTTAGGAGGAAAACAAAAATGAACACAGAATTATTAGAAGCATTGACCATTCTCGAAAAAGAGAAAGAAATTAGCAAAGAAGTTATGCTTGATGCCATTGAAAACTCGCTTATTAACGCATGCAAGAACCATTTTGGTAAGGCTGATAACATCAAAGTTATCATGAACCGTGAAACTTGCGAATACGCTTTATATGCAGAAAAAACGGTCGTAGAAGAAGTAGAAGATGATGTAATGGAGATCAGTCTTGCAGAAGCAAAAATGAAAGATTCCAAATTTGAATTAGGCGACATTGTTCAGATTCCAATCGAATCAAAATCTTTTGGACGTATTGCAACTCAAAATGCTAAGAACTTGATTCTTCAAAAAATTCGTGAAGAAGAAAGAAAAGTAGTTTACGACCAATACTTTGAAAAGGAAAAAGACATTGTAACCGGTATTGTGCAACGTTATGTAGGTAAAAATATCAGCATTAACTTGGGCAAGGCAGATGCTATGCTCACTGAAAACGAACAAGTAAAAGGCGAAGTATTCAAGCCAACAGAACGTATTAAGCTTTATGTAGTAGAAGTAAAGAACACAACAAAGGGACCTAAGATTTTAGTTTCTCGTACCCATCCAGAGCTTGTGAAACGTTTATTTGAATCAGAAGTAACAGAAGTAAAAGAAGGAATCGTAGAAATTAAGAGTGTTTCCAGAGAAGCTGGTTCACGTACCAAGATTGCTGTTTGGTCTAATGATCCAGATGTAGATCCAGTTGGAGCTTGCGTTGGTATGAACGGTGCAAGAGTAAATGCAATCGTAAGCGAACTTCGTGGAGAAAAGATTGATATTATTAACTGGGATGAAAATCCGGCGTACTTAATTGAAAATGCACTTAGTCCTGCGAAAGTAATTTCTGTTGCTGCAGATCAGGATGAAAAGACAGCAAGCGTTATCGTACCAGATTATCAATTGTCACTTGCAATCGGTAAAGAAGGTCAGAATGCTAGATTGGCAGCTAGACTGACCGGATATAAGATTGATATCAAGAGCGAAACTCAGGCAATTGAATCTGGAGAACTTCCGGCAAACTGGATGGAACTTGCAGAAAGTTATGAAGAAGAATACTACGGTGAATATGCAGACGAATATGTAGAAGAATATGCAGACGCATACCCAGAAGATTTCGAATAGGAAGTGATTAGGTGAATAATGTCAGAAAGATTCCTATGCGTAAATGCGTAGGATGTGGGGAAATGAAGAGTAAAAGAGATATGATTCGTGTGTTAAAAACGGTGGATGATGAATTTGTGCTGGATACAACAGGCAAAAAGAATGGCCGTGGAGCGTATCTTTGTTTCTCAAAAGAATGCTTTGACAGAGCAGTAAAGGGAAAAGGTTTGGAACGATCTTTCAAGCAACCAATTCCAAAGGAAGTATATGAAAAGTTGGAAAAGGAGATGGATGACCTTGAAGCCAAGTAAAGCATTGTCGATGATAAGTCTTGCAACAAAAGCAGGAAAAACGGTAAGCGGAGAATTCTGTACAGAAAAAGAGGTAAAATCCGGTCTTGCCCAGCTGGTAATTGTTGCAGAGGATGCATCTGAAAATACAAAGAAAAAATTCCAAAACATGTGCGAATTTTATGAAGTGCCAATCTATTTTTATGGAGATAAAGATACCTTGGGGCATGCAATGGGAAAAGAATTCCGCGCATCTCTGGCAGTAATCGACCATGGGTTTGCAAATGGAATTAAAAAGCATTTAGACGTAGAACAAAATACGATTGCATAGAGGAGGTAGATATTATATGACAAAAATGCGAGTACACGAACTGGCCAAAGAGCTGGGAGTAGAAAATAAAGAGATAATTGAACTGTTAAGAAGTGAAAATATAGAGGTAAAAAGTCATGTTAGTTCTGTAGATGAAGCAGGCATTGCTTTGGTGAAGTCGAAGCTTGGTGCGAAGGCTGAATCAAAGGTTGAACCAAAGGCTGAACCAAAGGTTGAATCAAAAACAGAGGTTCCAGAAGCAGATGCCGCGCAGGCAGAACCACCAAAAAAGAAAAATATTGTGCAGGTATTTAGACCACAGAATTCACAAAGTAACCGTCAAGGGAATCGCGGTGGTCAAAGACCGGGACAGGGACAAAGACCAATGGGTCAAGGTCAAAGACCGATGGGAACACCGGGACAAAGACCTGTTGGAGCACCTGGGCAGAGACCGGTAGGTGCACCAGGACAAAGACCTGTAGGAACGCCAGGACAGAGACCTGTGGGAGCGCCAGGACAAAGACCAGCAGGAGCACCAGGACAAAGACCAGTAGGGGCTCAACCTGCACAGAGACCGGTAGGTGCGCAACCAGTACAAAGACCGGTAAATGCACAACCGGTACAAAAACCGGTGAATGCACAACCAGTACAAAAACCAGTTACAACACCGGCACAGCCAAAGGTAGAACCAAAGGTGGTTCCACAGGAAGAAAAGCCAGTTGTAGCACCAACTGTTACCAAGACAGAAACACCTGTGGCAACACCGGTACAAAAGCCTGTCAACAATTTCCAGGGTCAGAAGCGTGCAGAAGAATATCCTAAGAGAGAGGATAGAAGAGAGGAACGTCGCGAGGAACGCAGAGACGACAGAAGAAATGACCGCAGAGATGACAGACGTGATGACAGAAGGGATGATAGAAGAAACGACCGCAGAGACGATAGACGTGATGATAGACGTGACGACAGAAGAGACTCCAGACGTAATGACAGACGTGACAACATGTCTATTCCTGCACCAATCGTTCCTGAACAGAAGTCTGGCAGAAAACAAAACAAAGACAATTATAAGAAAAAAGAGAAAGATAGAGAATATCTGGGCGACGATGAACAAGAGGGAAGAGGACCAAGGAATAAGAAAAATATGAAGAACGTTCCTCTTCAACAAAAACCACAGCAGAAAGCACCGGAAAAAGTGGAAGAGAAAATCAAGATGATCACCATTCCGGAAGTACTTACAATTAAAGAATTGGCTGATCACATGAAGATTCAACCTTCTGTTATTGTAAAGAAATTATTTATGCAAGGTAAGATCGTAACCATGAACCAAGAGATTGATTACGATACAGCAGAAGAAATTGCATTGGAATTTGAAGTTCTTTGTGAAAAAGAAGAAGTAGTCGATGTAATTGAAGAATTGTTAAAAGAGGAAGAGGAAGACGAAAAGAAAATGAAAAAACGTCCTCCGGTAGTATGTGTTATGGGTCACGTTGACCATGGTAAGACTTCTCTTCTTGACGCAATTAGAAATACAAGTGTTACAACAGGTGAAGCAGGTGGTATTACACAACATATCGGTGCTTATGTAGCACAGGTAAATGGAGAAAAGATTACCTTCCTTGATACACCGGGACATGAAGCATTTACAGCTATGCGTATGCGTGGTGCAAGTTCTACAGATATTGCAATCCTCGTTGTTGCGGCGGATGATGGTGTTATGCCACAGACAGTAGAGGCAATCAGCCATGCAAAGGCAGCAGGCATTGAGATTATTGTTGCAGTGAACAAGATTGATAAACCGGCTGCAAATGTTGACAGAGTAAAACAAGAATTAACAGAATACGAACTGATTGCTGAAGATTGGGGCGGAAGTACCGTATTTGTTCCAGTGTCTGCAAAGACAGGAGAAGGTATTGAAGACCTTATGGAAATGATTCTTCTCACAGCAGAAGTGTTAGAATTAAAAGCGAATGCAAATCGTCGTGCAAGAGGTCTTGTAATCGAGGCGGAACTTGATAAAGGAAAAGGTCCTGTTGCTACTGTACTTGTACAAAAAGGTACACTTCGCGTAGGAGATGCCATCGCTGCAGGTTCTGCACATGGTAAAGTAAGAGCCATGATGGATGACAAGGGAAGACGTGTGAAAGAAGCAGGTCCATCTACTCCGGTAGAAATCCTTGGCTTAGACAGCGTTCCAAATGCAGGTGAAGTATTTGTCGGCTGTGGAAATGAAAAAGAAGCAAGAAACTTTGCAGAGACATTTATTTCACAGAATAAGGTAAAACTATTAGATGAAACAAAATCTAAGATGTCATTGGATGACTTGTTCAATCAGATTCAGGCCGGCAACTTAAAAGAATTAAATATTATAGTAAAAGCAGACGTACAAGGTTCTGTAGAAGCAATTAAACAAAGCTTAGTGAAGTTATCAAACGACGAAGTAGTTGTGAAGATTATTCATGGTGGAGTTGGTGCAATCAATGAATCAGATGTTACACTTGCATCTGCATCAAATGCAATCATTATTGGCTTCAACGTGCGTCCGGATGCAGCAGCAAAAGATACAGCAGAACGTGAAAATGTAGATGTTCGTTTGTATCGCGTTATCTACAATGCAATTGAAGATGTAGAAGCAGCTATGAAGGGTATGCTGGATCCTGTATTTGAAGAAAAAGTACTGGGTCATGCAGAAGTACGTCAGACATTTAAGGCTTCCGGTGTTGGTACAATCGCAGGCTCTTATGTATTAGACGGTATGTTTGAACGTGGATGTTCTGCACGTATTATCAGAGACGGTATTGTGATTCATGAAGGCGCTCTTGCTTCTCTGAAACGTTTTAAAGATGACGTGAAAGAAGTAAAAGCAGGATATGAATGTGGTTTTGTATTCGAAAAATTCAATGATGTCAAAGAAGGCGACCAAGTAGAAGCGTTCAAGATGGTAGAAGTACCAAGATAATCTTAAGACGCAGAAAAGAGGGATTGATTTGAGAAAGAATAGTATTAAGAATACAAGAGTAAACGTAGAAGTCCAAAGAGAACTGGCGACCATTATTCGCGGGGGTATTAAGGACCCGCGAGTTGCGCCTATGACTTCGGTTGTGGCGGTAGAAGTTGCTCCGGACTTAAAAACATGCAAGGCATATATTAGTGTATTTGGCGATGAAAAAGCACAGGCTGATACAGTAAAAGGTTTGCAGAGCGCAGAAGGTTTTATCCGCAGAGAGTTGGCGAGAAACCTAAATATGAGAAATACGCCGCAAATCCATTTTGTATTAGATCAATCCATTGCTTATGGTGTTGCAATGTCAAAGAAGATTGATGATGTAACCAAAGATATGAAGGATGAGGAAGTGGAATAGATGTTAAATCGCGTTATGATGCAAGCAAAAACAGTTGCCATCGGGGGACATGTAAGACCCGATGGAGATTGTGTTGGATCCTGTATGGGTCTATATCAATATATTAAGAAGAACTTTGCCCAGATTCAGGTAGATGTATATTTGGAAGATATTCCGGAATGCTTCAAAGCAATGTTTCCGATTACCAAGGAAATTAAACATGCAATAGATAAGGACAAGACTTATGACCTATTTATTGCATTGGATTGTGGTGATGCGGCACGTCTTGGATTTTCCGGTGTACTATTTGAACAGGCAAAATCTACATTTTGTGTAGATCATCATATAAGCAATCGTTCATTTGCCGATGAAAACTATATTATTCCAGAGGCCAGCTCTACCGCTGAATTGGTCTATCGTCTGCTTGAAAAAGAAAAGATAGATACCAATGTTGCAGAATGTCTTTTTATGGGAATTGTACATGACACAGGTGTCTTTCAGTATTCCAGCACATCCCCGGAGACCATGGAGATTGCAGCTGATTTGATGCGCAAGTCTATTCGTGCAAATGAGATTATTGACAAAACCTATTATGAAAAAACCTATGCTCAAAACCAAATCTTAGGAAGAGCTTTGTTGGAAAGTACATTGACCTTGGATGGGAAATGTATTGTCTCAGCGATTTCGAAAGAGACCATGAACTTTCATGGTGTAATTCCAAAGGATTTGGAAGGAATTGTAAGTCAGTTGCGGGTAACACAGGGAGTCGAGGTTGCCATTTTCTTATATGAAATCGGACAAGATGAGTACAAGATAAGTTTGCGCGCATCCGGAGATGTGGATGTGAGCAAGGTTGCAGAGTATTTCGGCGGCGGTGGACACAAAAAGGCAGCCGGTTTTACTATGAATGGTCGGACGAAGGACATTGTGGAACGCATTTTAGGACAGATTGAGATACAATTGTAATAAGGATAAGATTATGCTACACGGAGTACTTAACATTAATAAAGAAAAGGGATTCACATCCCATGATGTGGTTGCAAAGCTTCGAGGAATTGTGGGGCAGAAGAAAATCGGTCACACAGGGACGCTGGACCCGGATGCCACAGGTGTTCTTCCGGTGTGCCTTGGAAAAGCAACCAAACTTTGTGACATGCTCACAGAGAAAGACAAAACTTATGAAACAGTCATGCTTCTAGGAAAGACAACGGATACACAGGATATTTCCGGAGAGATACTTTCAGAAGAGTCTCTAAACGGGATTCATGAAGATGCAGTGGTTAAGTGTATTGAAGAATTTGTTGGAGACTATATGCAGGTGCCACCCATGTATTCTGCATTAAAGGTTAATGGCAAGAAACTGTATGAACTTGCTCGCGAAGGGATAGAAATTGAGCGAAAGGCCAGACCGGTGGTAATTCATGAAATCAAGATTTTAGAAGTGAATTTACCACGTGTGCGAATGGAAGTGTCTTGTTCTAAGGGAACCTATATCCGAACTTTGTGCCACGATATCGGTCAAAGACTGGGATGTGGAGCATGTATGGAGACACTGATTCGTACGAAAGTCAGTCGCTTTGAACTTGCAGAGAGTCTGACACTGAAAGAAGTGGAAGAACTGAAGGAAGCAGGCAGATTGGATGAAGTTTTAGTTCCCATTGATGCTATGTTTTCGGAATACGAACCCGTTACACTAAAAAAAGAATTTGTGACATTTGCTTATAATGGGAATTTATTTATGCCAAAGCATATTTGTGAAAGAATTACTCTTACTGATGGCAAACGGGTTCGGGTTTATGACGAAGATGGTACATTTATTGCAATTTATGCATTCTGCAAGGAAAAGTGGATGTTCCAAATCGTGAAAATGTTTTTTGATAGGAATAATTAATGGTACGAGGAAGATAAATGCAGTATATCAAGGGAATAGAAAACTATAAGAACCACAATAAAACAGCAATTACATTGGGAAAATTTGATGGCCTGCATTTGGGTCACCAACTGTTAATCAGTCGCGTGATCGAACACCAAAAACAGGATCAGGTTGACAGTGTAGTATTTGCGTTTGATATGACTCCTTTATATGAAAAAAAGAATATTGCCTATGATCGTCTTCTTGCCAATGAAGAAAAGGCGGCTAAGTTAGATGGCAGGGTGGATTATTTTGTGGAGTGTCCTTTTGTGGATGACATTGCAAAGATAGAACCAGAAGTATTTATAGAGGATATTTTGGTCAAAGTATTTCATGCCAAATACATTGTGGTCGGGACTGATTTTCGCTTTGGATATAACCGACGAGGTGATGTGGACATGTTGAAGAAGTACAGCAGTCAATATGATTTTCAGGTAGAAGCAATGGAAAAGAAACAATATCAAGGAAGGGAAATCAGCAGTACTTTTATCAAAGAAGAATTAAAAAAAGGGAACATATCTACTGCGGAAGAACTTCTTGGGTATGAGTATTTTTCGGCGAAAAATAAATTGGTTTCGGAATAGATGAAACATCAAAAAATAGTTTGACACGACAAGTGAGTTATGATACAATCAACAAGGTTGAAAAATAGCCGGTGTTCGGTAATTGGAAACTCCAACCATTACTTAATACTTGGCGTTTATTTAACACAATAAAGAAAATAGGAGGAACAACAAATGATTTCTAAAGAAAAGAAACAAGCAATCATGGCTGAATATGCCAGAACAGAAGGCGACACAGGTTCACCAGAGGTTCAAGTAGCTGTTTTAACAGCAAGAATCAACGAGTTAACTGAACACTTCAAAACTAACCCAAAGGATCACCACTCAAGAAGAGGTCTTCTTAAAATGGTAGGTCAAAGAAGAGGTTTACTTGCTTACTTAAAGAAAACAGATATCGAAAGATACCGTTCTTTAATCGAAAGATTAGGATTAAGAAAGTAATTTTTGAAGTTATTAAATTTATACAGACACACAACACAACAACGAAGAGGCAAATCGAAAGATTTGCTTCTTTTTTAAAAAAGGAGAATGAACAATGAACAAATTGCCATTCGTTACAAAAGAGCAATTAGAACAAATCACAAAAGATTATCCAACTCCATTTCATCTCTATGATGAAAAAGGAATTCGTGAAAATGTAAAGGCCTTAAAAGAAGCATTCTCATGGAATAAAGGATTTAAAGAATATTTTGCAGTAAAAGCAACACCAAACCCTTATTTGATTCATATTTTGAGGGAATACGGTTGTGGATGCGACTGCTCATCTTATACGGAATTGATGCTATCAGAAGCAATCGGTGCAGTAGGAGAAGATATCATGTTTTCTTCTAATGCTACACCAGCAGAAGAATTTGCGTATGCAGCTAAATTAGGTGCAATCATCAATTTAGACGATTTTACACATATTGATTTCTTGGAAAAGACAATTGGCTATATTCCGGAAACTATCAGCTGCCGCTATAATCCGGGTGGAATCTATAAGGTTAGTAATGATATTATGGACAATCCTGGCGATTCCAAGTATGGAATGACAACAGAACAAATCTTTGAAGCATTCAAAATTTTGAAGGCAAAAGGAGCCAAAGAATTCGGTATCCACGCATTTTTGGCTAGCAATACAGTGACAAATGAATACTACCCAATGCTTGCGAAAGATTTGTTTGAATTAGCGGTGAAATTAAATAAAGAAACAGGCGCACACATCAAGTTTATCAACTTGTCCGGCGGAATCGGTATTCCATATCGCCCAGAGCAGGAGGCAAATGATATTTATGTAATTGGAGATGGTGTACGCAAAGCATATGAAGAAGTTCTAATTCCGGCAGGAATGGACGATGTTGCTATTTATACAGAGTTGGGACGTTTCATGATGGGACCATACGGATGCCTTGTTACGAAAGCAGTTCATGAAAAACATACACATAAGGAGTATATTGGATGTGATGCCTGCGCAGTCAATCTAATGCGTCCTGCGATGTACGGGGCATATCATCATATCACCGTAATGGGAAAAGAGAATGAGCCTTGCGACCACATGTATGACGTAACAGGTTCCCTTTGCGAAAATAACGATAAGTTTGCAATAGACCGTATGTTACCAAAGATTGATATTGGAGATCTTTTAGTGATTCACGATACAGGAGCCCATGGATTTGCAATGGGTTATAATTACAATGGGAAATTAAAGTCGGCAGAGATTTTATTACAGGAAGATGGCACGGTAAAACTAATACGTAGAGCAGAAACGCCGGCTGACTATTTTGCAACCTTTGACAGTTTTCCCATTGGTGAAAAACTTTGTAAGTAGTAGTGGAAAAATTGCAAAAAAAGGTTGACAGTCCTTTGATAATAGGTTATGATAATCAAGTCGTTTGGAACACCTAGTGTTCCAAATGTGCCGGCGTGTCGGAATGGCAGACGAGGCAGACTCAAAATCTGTTGTGGGCAACCACGTGCGGGTTCAAGTCCCGCTGCCGGCATAAAACCCTTGTTTTTGCAAGGGTTTTTTATTTTTCTAAAAAACTAACATAACAGATTTTGATAAAATGGCACAACAGATTTTTTATCCTACCTTTTCAAAAGAAAGAGAGGATAAAAAATATGGCAAGAGGAAAACAAATCACAAAACAAATCAACAAAAGCACATCTGAATGTTTGGAGTTATTTATCAAACATTGTCAGACAAAAAATCTAACCCAAAGAACAATCAAAACGTATCGAATGGAATGTATTTCATTCATCAAATGGCATGGAGAAGAAAAAACTATTGTGGATATTACGGCGGAAACGATAGAAGAATATATTTCATTTCTTCAATCAACAGACATTTCACAAACCTATGTTGCGACAAAGATAAGACAGATAAGAGCCT
This sequence comes from Faecalimonas sp., assembly GCA_045545895.1. GTDB lineage: Bacteria > Bacillota > Clostridia > Lachnospirales > Lachnospiraceae > Faecalimonas. Next base: position 101,464 of record JAZQBW010000087.1, on the reverse strand, counting down.
TTTTGTATTTCTGTATGGAGAGAGAATACCTACATAAATTTCCTGTCAAACTTCCAAAGGCAGATGAGGTTATAAAAGAGCCTTATACTCAAAAGGAATTAGAACGACTAATCAAAAAACCAACGATTGCAAATTGGGTAGAATGGCGGAATTGGGCAATGGTAAATTATTTCCTTGCAACAGGAAATCGTTTATCAACTGTTTTGAATATAAAGATTAGTGATATAGACTTTCCAAGTAATCTAATTAAACTCACAGTAATGAAGAATAGAAAGCAACAATACATTCCTATGTCTAGCGGTTTAAAAGACGTTTTAAAGACTTATTTGGATTTGTGGGAACATACTGACAATGATTATTTGTTTCCCGAATATGAGGGAAAACAATTCTCTGTGAGTGGGGCGGAAACCGCTATTAGAAAATATAATCTAAATAGGGGTGTTACGAAAACATCAATACATCTTTTTCGTCATACCTATGCAAAGTATTATATCATTGCGGGCGGAGAAGCAACCTATTTACAACGTTTATTGGGACATTCAACTTTGACTATGACAAATCATTACATCAATCTTTATTCTACGGATTTACAAAAGAACTATGATAAATTCAATCCGTTAGACAATTTAGCAAGAGCAATGGAATAGGAGTGTGATGAGGTATGAAAGAAAAAATGTATGATATTTTGTCTGATTTAAACGAGATACTAAAAGATATTGACGCTGTCGTAAAGGTGCTTGAAATTCAGTTTGACGGAGTTGTGGAAATCTATGATAGTGAAACCGCAAGAAGCGTTTTAAGGGTGCATTTACACCTTTTAAAAGGTATTCAAGAAGATAGCAACAAATTGTATAACAAGATTGATAAAACGATTTTGGATATGAAATACGAGGTTAAAGCGGAACATACACAAACTCTTAACAGATAATATAATAATACATATTACACGTTAATAGTTTGTGTGAATCTGCAACAGAACAAAAGAAAAATGCGGAAATGGTAAATGTAAAAAGCCTACTTCCGCATTTATTGTTTTGGATATTCTGTTTTAATATTACTTGCCCCTGTTATGTAGTCCATTGATACATTGTAGAACTTGGCAAGTATTAGAAGATTATCAACAGGGATTCTAGTCTTTCCGCTTTCATAATCAGCATATGTCCTCTGCCCTATGTGTAATAAGTCTGCAATCTTCTGTTGTGTCAGTTGATTATCTTCTCTTATTTCTCTGATTCGTTCATTATACTTCATATTTTTGCACCTCATACAGATTTTATCTTATATATGGGAAAACTTGACAAATAGAGTTATAAACTCTAAAATGTAGGTAATTACGAAAGAGAAAGGAGCAAATGAGGACGTGGGAATTAAATACTTCAAAGAGTGTTGCGATGAGTTGGGTATTGATGTGGATAACACGTTTTGTTGTGGAAGTAGCAGGGATACAGATAGTATAAGCAATAATCCACGATACGTGTTTAAACCAACGGAAAATCAGTTAAAACCGCAACATCAATATGCAGTGAAATATTTTACAAAAGAAAAAATGTATTTATGTTGGAGTAGGAAACAGAAAGTGAAGATAGAATCATTTTCTTGTCTTAAAAAAGAGGTAATAAATGCACTTGAAAACAAACAGACATATCTTGATAAATATTCATTGAAGAGGTATGGAAACAAAGAAAAAGTGTATGTATTCACTAGAAAGAGCGTTAGAAATTTCTTAAAAGAGTTGCAAGTAAATTTTGAGGGAAATAGTTAATAAAGGAGAAGAAAAAAATGGGAGAACAAAAAATTGTAGAAAGTACTATGTCATATCAAAAGACATTGAAAAAAGTTTGTCTTGTCTTATTTGGAATGTTGTTTGTTGCTGGAATCAAAGGAGCGATAATTTTTTTTGAAAAGACGCATTTTAACCCTTCGTGGAAGAGCGACGATTATATATTTGTCAGTATTTTTGTTGCTTTGATATGTTTGAATGGTGTTTTATGGTTCTTATATTTCTTAATATCAAAAGAACAGGTTGTAGTCACTAATAAAAGAGTATACGGTAGAACATCATTTGGAAAACAAGTTGATTTGCCATTAGATAGTATTTCGGCAGTTGCTACAAGTTTATTTAAAGGAATTGCGGTTGGAACTTCTTCTGGGAGAATTAAATTTTTAGGTATCAGTAATAGAAATGAAATCTATGAAGAAATTAAAAAGATTTTAGCAGACCGACAATCAAAGGAAGTTAAAACAAATGCACCTGTGACAAACATTACACAGGAACAAAGTTCAGCAGATGAACTCAAAAAATTCAAAGACCTACTTGATAGTGGAGTTATCACACAAGAGGAATTTGACGCAAAGAAAAAACAATTATTAGGTTTATAAAATACCAAAGGAGTCAAAGAAAATGAAAAAGAAATTAATTAAAGACAAGAGGGGGTAATAAAAACAATGGATACAACAACATTTTTGGTTTTACTTGGTTATTTTGGTGTTCTATTTCTTTTGTGTTTTTATTTGCCAATACGCCTACATAAAAACAGTCGTAAAAAATTGGCGGTACAAGCGGAGAAATATGGTCCTATTACTACTATACAGAAGTTCAATATTATTCCACCTGAATTGATAATAAGCACTCAAGAAAGTGAAATATATATTGAAATGGAGAAAATACAAGAACTAGTTTATAATAAAAATGACTTATATGCTTATATGCAGTATGCGGATAAAAAATATGCGGTGCTATTAGAAAAAGGGACTTATCGGCAAATGATGTCTAATTATGTCATTGAATACCAAAAAGCAAAGAGCGAGCAAATAAAAAAAGAACGAGAACGACGGGAATCGATAATAGTACAATTTGTTAAAAAAAATGTAGGTCGTGATATTTCCCCTTTGTATACAAGTATGGAATCTTCGAGTAGCACAGCAATAAATACGCGTATTCAGTTTGAACGTAATAAGCCTGTTGTACCTAACTATTCGACAGATGATATGTTTAGTATTGATAATGCTCTAAAAAAGGAAGACTATGATAGACAAGTAGAAAAAAATCTCGACTTGCTGTTTGTTGCGTATCAATATCAAGGCGAGTTTGAGAAAAAAGCAAATGAAATTGAGAATATTATAATGGGAATACCAAAGCATCAAGAATACTTGGCAATACATCGCGAAATATGTAGCGAATTAAGGGCTGAATTAAATAAAGCGGGGTTGAAGTGAAGTTTATTTTGAAAGTATGAACACGCGTCAGAGAGGGGAAACAGCCTCTGACGCGTTTACTTTTTCGGAAACTCATTTTTGGTATCGCTCACATCACAGATATAATTCAAATCAACATCATAAAATCTCGACAATTCAATGATACATTCCACCGGAATTCTAACCTTTCCATTCTCATAATCAGAATAGGTTGTTTGTGCTACGTGAAGCACTTCTGATACTGTTGCTTGGTTATAATCATTATCTTCTCTTAAAGCCCTTATCCTGTCCGTGTACGCCATTCCTTACACCACCTCTGCCATAATTTTACAGAATATGGAAATGGATATGCGGATTTAACGGAATGTCCGTTAAGAAGCAAAAAAATAAAAGCAACAGGAAATAACGCCTATTGCTTTTATAACATTGTTTATTGAGTTTGAATTGGTAAACGTAAGACCTGTTCAGCCTGTAATATTTTAACCCATTTACTGACAGTATCAGCACATCTGTCTGTGATTTCAGCAACTTTTGCAAAAGAGCCAATCTGATTGTATAAATCTAAAAACTGTTCCGCTTCAAGTCTAGATACGTTTCTACTTTTTTTAAGATTTTTAACTTTAATCTTTGCCATTATTCTGCAATCTGATTTTCCAAATCAGGATTCCATTCTTTTGCTTGTTCTTTTGTTAGTATTGGACGAGTAAACGCTTCCTTGATTGAAGCCTCAATAAACTGTTTTGTAGTGATTTGTGTTTCTACTCCTGCCTTTTTCATAGTTGCATTTTGTTTTGCAAGCATATTTTCAAAAGTGTTAGGCACAATGAAAATTCCCTTGTCTGTGTCGAGTATAATTCTCATAACTGATTTCTCCTTTGTTTTTTCTTGATTTTACTATAAATCAACAGAACACGTTAAAATCTAACGGAACTTCCGTTACACTTTTTATAATCTTCAAAAATCTAACAAATTCTCAAAGAATTTTTCTGTGTTCACATAGACCTTGTTAAATTCTTTGAGGTTTTTGTAAAATTGTGGCGGACGTGCTTGGATTCTGTCCGCTTCTAACAAGATTAAGGCGGAATAGACGGATTTCTGCAATTTTTAAGAGTGTTCATAAAGGTATACTTTTTTGAACGGATAAAAACATATCCTTTTTACGTTTGTAAAAGTATCAAAAATAATTTGCGAACGTTTGCATAATAGTGTTGACATTTGCGAACGCTTGCGTTATAATAGAATTATCAAAAGAACAGACGAACACAGGAGATTGACAATGTATTACGGATATCACAGAACAAGCACAATAGACCAACATTTAGACAGAGGAATTGCAGAACTTGAATCATTTTGCAAGGCAAACAACATCACACTTGAAAAGATTTATACAGACCAACAGACAGGGAAGAACTTCAATCGCCCACGTTATCAAGTGTTAAAAGAAGATATATTGAGAAGCGGAGATACGTTGATTGTAACTGAACTTGACAGACTAGGAAGAAACAAGCAAGACACATTAAAAGAGTTGCGATACTTCCAAGATAAAGGAATTCGAGTTATGATTTTAGAAATCCCAACTACAACACAGGATTTATCTAAACTTGATAACTCAATGGCTCAAATGATTATGGAAACAATCAACAATATGCTTATCGAATTATACGCAACAATGGCTCAAGCGGAAATCGAGAAGAAAGAGAAAAGACAACAAGAGGGAATTGAAGCAAAGAAAGCACGTGGCGAATGGGCTGACTATGGCAGACCAAAAGCAGAAAAACCGAGTAATTGGGAAGAAGTTATTGCAGATTGGAAACAAGGCAAGATAACGGCGGTTAAGGCTATGGAACTGACAGGAACCAAGAAAACTACTTTTTACAAATTGCTTAAACAATAGCAGACTAAACAGGGCGGAAGCCCTGTTTTCTTTACTTCTGTACAAAAATGTGTTATTCTTTGAAAGAAGATTTGAATAGATAAAAGGAGGTAATAATTGATGAAACTCAATCCTGACTGTATAAGAGATATACTTCTTTATTTAGAAGAAAATCTAAAAATCGAAAACGATTCGTTTTCTTCTATATCTTTAAATACATTACAAAACAATCTTACACAATATTCAAAGGAAGATATTTTCTATAGCGTGTATAATCTTAGAGAGATACATTACATTGAAGGAACATTTCTTGGTGCGGATAACCTCAAAATGTATGTATGTCACATTGATAATATAACATATGCAGGACATCAATTCTTAGGTACTGTAAGACCTGAAACCGTATGGAATCAAACTAAATCCATTATAAAGAAAGTGGGGATTCATACATTGGGATTTATAGAATCAGTTGCACATGATGTTGCTGTAGAAATGGGTAAACAAGCAGTTATAACTTCAATGGGTGGTAGCCCAAACGTATAACATATAAAAGAGAATTATGGCGGAATGGTGCAATGCACCATTACCGCCTTTATTTGAGAGAGTATAAAATTTTTGTTATATAATATATATAAGATAAATAAAAAATATATCTTATATCGTACGGCTAACGGTCGTGTTTTGTTTAGTTTTCGTATTTGGAGAGGGCGGAGACCACCTCTGCCCCTCACTCTTCAAAATAAAATTAAAATTCCCGAAATACACGCCCCTGTTATAACAAGTTTATACAATCTTCCAAAGAAGATTTTTATATATAATAACTCAACATCTAACAGAAATGGAAAGTCGTTGCCTTTTGTTATTCCACGCAACGACTTTTTATTTTTGCTTGGATACTTGAAAAAATCACGTGAAAGGAATAGAAAAATGACACAACAAGATATTATTAAAAAACTGAAAATAATTAAAATTACGTGTGATATAGATAATCAATACATTGCAGATTATTTGGGAATGAAGAACGCCCGAAGCGTTGCTAACTTCTTGCACAATGATTACAACTTATCAGACGAGAAAAGGAGGAAAGCGGAGGAACTGATTTCAGATTTATGGATTGAGGTTTAGAGAACTTTTACACGAACTCTTAACGTTTAATAAATAGTCAATATTACCTGTTAAGACTTTGTGTGAATCCGCCAATGATATATGTTAGAGTTGAGAACTTATACACGACAGGAGTTAATAGAACTCTTTGAAACAGAACGAATAGACAGTATCAAAAACAAATTGAATAGACAGGGTTACACCTACGCAACAAGCGGACGAGGGCAAGACTACACGTTGACAATAACCGCACTTCCGCCACGCTTTCGCAACTATTGTATTGATGTGTTAGGATTCGCACCACAGACAGATTTTGAAAGATTGAAGCATTTCTTATATATGTTTTTCTTTGATAAAGAATTTCAACAATTGCCACTTACTACAATGTCACACTTACTCAATGAAACAATTTATGTATCAAGACAAACGCTTGGAAATTGGATAAACAAACTCATTGATAAAGGTATCATTCATAAAAGTAATGTAGAGTTTAATTACTTTGCTTTTGGCAAAGACCAAGAGGGAAATGATGTAACACTTCCAATCACAAAAGAAATCTATGTAAAAGCGTGGAATGAGTATTGGAAAGGCAATGAATACAGTTATTGTGAAGCGTTAAGCAGAATGCGAACTGTTGTTACAGGAACACCACATAAGTATGGTGTAATTTGTGAAAATGCTTTTTATTTAGATACTGTCAATGAACTAAAAGATATTTTACGAAAGGAGTTATTATGAAAGACGAATATATTAGATATTCCAAAAGTAGAAAGCACAAAAACCTTTCTGCTATTGGACGTTATTTAGAAATAGCGAACTATGATTTGATTGATAGGTACATAATACAAAAACAACAATTTGGAATGGGAGAAATGTTAGGATATGCATTGGCTCAAAGTCTTGTGAAATCATTTGAAGAAATAATAAAAGAATTGTTTGATTGACAACTGCTGCCACTCTGCACTTTAAAGAGTGCAGAGGTTTAAAGAGAGTGCTTGAAATTGGTGTTGTTGCAAGTTATAATATGAGAGATATCAGATTTAGGTAGATAAGAAATCTGTTTAGTCATTCAATAAAATATGTTAGGTTCAACAAAAAACATAGGAAATAAGGGCAGTCAAGGGACAGCGGTTTGCGGGACGCAAACTGCTACTCAAAATCTGTTGTGGGCAACCACGTGCGGGTTCAAGTCCCGCTGCCGGCATAAAACCCTTGGAATATTCCAAGGGTTTTTCTTTTTATCTAAAAAACCATCGTGGATGATTATTCTTACAGCTTTTTCGTGCAAAACACACAGATTTATAGTACAATAGACATATGTGAGACAAAGGAGACAGTCTTATGGACGAAAGAGAAAGACTTCGCAGGAAACAGTTAAAGAAAAAAAGAGTAAGACAACGTAGAATCAGACAACTTACATTTGGAGGAGTACTGATTCTTATTGGGATTCTCGTTTTATGTTTTTCCTGCTCAAATCATCATAAGAAAGAAGATGAAACACAGAAAGTTTCAGGGGAAATCAGTGATGAGCAGGAAAAGGTTCAAAAAGAAGAAGTTTATGTAGAACCGGAAATTGATATTTTAATGGTTGGTGATATTTTACTTCATGATAATGTACAAGAGAGTGGGAAACTCTCAGATGGTACATACAATTACGATCACTTATTTGCAAATGTGGCAGAAGACATACAGGAGGCAGACATTGCCATTGCAAATCAAGAAGTAATTCTTGGTGGCACAGAAATTGGGCTCTATGGTTATCCTAATTTTAATGGCCCATATGAGGTGGGAGATGCACTTGCAAAAGCAGGATTTAATGTGATATTACATGCCACAAATCATACTCTTGATCGAGGGAAAACAGCCCTTGTGAATTGTATGAATTTTTGGAAGACAAATTATGCAGATGTGGCTGTTCTTGGCGTATTTGAAAGCCAGGAGGCATATGACAATCACATTTACATACATGAACAAGATGGAATCAAAATTGCCATTCTAAACTATACTTATGGAACCAACGGCATGCCTACACCTTCCGATATGCCATTTGCAGTTGCCATGCTAGAGGAAGACAAAGTATTGTCAGATTTGCAAAAAGCAAATGAGCAGGCGGATTTTGTGATTGTTTGTCCGCACTGGGGTACAGAGTATCAACATAATCAGTCACAGGAGCAGGAGTATTGGGCAAAACTATTCTTGGATCATGGAGTGGATTTGGTAATCGGAACACATCCTCATTACATTCAACCGGTAGAAATGCTTACAAATGAAAATGGTGAGCAGATGTTAGTCTACTATTCCTTGGGTAATTTTATTAATTCCACATCAGATAGTGGAAGAGGAACGGCAGACCGTATGATTGGCGGTATGGCGAAAGTAACAGTAGGGAAAAAAGAAACGGGTGAGGTATATATTAAGGAGTATGGAGTGGAACCATTGGTGACCCAACTTCTATATGGAACCCAGGAGATTACAACTTATAAATTAACAGATTACACAGAAGAATTGGCATCACAGAATCAGATCATAAAAAAAGATTCTGTATTTAGTCTGGAATATTGCCAGCAACTGTGTAGAGAAGTGTTTGGAGAGTTATACTAAACAAAAAATGATAAAGGAGTCAGTAAATGAGTAATAAAATCGTTTTAATAGATGGGCATAGTATTTTAAATCGGGCGTTTTATGGAGTTCCGGATTTGACTAATTCAGAAGGCCTTCACACCAATGCTATTTATGGTTTTTTAAATATTCTCTTTAAGATTTTAGAAGAGGAAAAACCGGAATATCTGACCGTTGCATTTGATGTGCATGCTCCTACATTTCGCCATGAGATGTTTGCAGAGTATAAAGGAACGCGTAAGCCGATGATGGAGGAACTGCGTCAGCAGGTGCCTGTGATGAAGGAAGTATTAAAATCCATGGGTGTTAAGATTATTGAGCAAGCAGGACTGGAAGCGGATGACCTTTTAGGAACACTTTCAAAGCGATGCGAGGCTCAGGGAATGGATGTTTCCATCATCTCCGGTGACCGTGATTTACTTCAGCTGGCTACAGAAAAAGTAAAGATTCGAATTCCTAAGACAAAAGGTGGCAAGACAGAAGTAGAAGATTACTATGCGGCAGATGTAAAGGCTCGTTATGAAGTGACCCCAAAGGAATTTATTGATTTGAAAGCTTTGATGGGAGATTCATCTGACAATATTCCGGGAGTGCCAAGTGTAGGGGAAAAGACAGCCACAAAGATTATTGTAGAGTATGGCTCTATTGAAAATGCATTTGCTCATGTTGAAGAAATCAAACCACCGCGTGCAAGTAAAGCACTTATGGAGCACTATGATTTGGCACAACTTAGTAAAGTTCTTGCTACAATCAACGTAGATGCAGATTTCGCATATGAGTTAGAAGAAGCTCGATTGGGTAATTTATATACGGAAGAAGCCTATGTGTTCTTCCAAAGACTTCAATTTAAGAATCTTTTATCAAGATTTGAAGTAACAGCACCGGCAAATACATTAGAAGATAGTTTTGTGACGATTTCAAATCAGGCAGAGGCAGACCGGATTTTCATAAAAGCAATGACTCAAAAGCAAGTGGGAATTTCCTTCTATAAGGATACAAAGAATGTATTGCCATTGTTTGTGAATGATGCAGGACTTACGGGAGTAGGAATTGCTTTCGGAACAAATGATATTTATTTGCTCACGACAGATGCAGGCATTTCCATTGATTATCTCCTTAAAAAGGTAGAGGAACTTTCTGGGAAAGTGGAAGTACTTTCCATGTTCCATGTAAAAGAAGCGCTAAAATATATTCCAAATGTGGAACAAAAAGCCTGTTTTGATGGGATTATAGCGGCATATTTGCTGAATCCATTGAAGAACGACTATGATTTTATGGATGTTTCAAGGGAACAACTTGATATATTAATAGACGCAAAAGCGGATGAAACACAAAAGGCGTTTTACGCAGCTTATGCAGCCTATGCTTCTTATGAACAATTGATTAGGAAGCTAGAAGAAACAGGCATGAAGAAGTTGTTTGATGAAATAGAAATGCCTCTTGTTTTTACTCTTTATGATATGGAATCAAATGGCGTTAGAATAGAGGCAGATGCACTTAAAGTATATGGGGAGCAGCTTGGAAACCGAATTGTAGAAATTGAAAAACAGATTTATGAGCAGACTGGTGAAAACTTTAATATCAATTCACCGAAACAATTGGGCATAATTCTGTTTGAAAAACTAGGGCTTCCACAGGGGAAAAAGACGAAAACGGGTTATTCCACTTCTGCAGATATTTTGGAGAAATTGGCTCCAGATTATCCAGTGGTGTCTGATATTTTAGAGTATCGTCAATTGACGAAATTAAAATCCACCTACGCAGATGGATTGGCAAACTATATCAGCGAAGATGGACGTATTCACGGCAAGTTTAATCAGACTGTTACGGCAACCGGAAGAATCAGTAGTACAGAGCCGAATCTTCAGAATATTCCGGTGCGTATGGAATTGGGACGTTTGATTCGTAAGGTATTTATTCCGGAAAAGGATTACGTGTTTGTAGATGCAGACTACTCCCAGATTGAGCTTCGTATTTTGGCGCATTGTTCCGGAGACCAGCAGTTAATCAATGCATATAAAGAGGCTCGTGATATTCATAGAATTACAGCTTCTCAGGTATTTCATATTCCCTTTGATGAGGTGACAGACTTACAGCGTAGAAATGCCAAGGCGGTTAACTTTGGGATTGTGTATGGGATTAGTTCCTTTGGACTTAGCGAAGATCTTAGTATTACCAAAAAAGAAGCGGCTCAGTACATTGAGAACTATTTTAAGACCTATCCAGGTATTAAAACATTCTTAGATAATACGGTTGCTCATGCAAAAGAAAATGGTTATGTAGTGACCTTGTTTGGAAGAAGAAGACCGGTTCCGGAACTTGCATCAAGTAATTTTATGCAACGTTCTTTTGGGGAGCGTGTTGCTATGAATTCTCCGATTCAGGGAACAGCTGCTGATATTATGAAGATTGCCATGATTGGCGTGAACAGACGATTAAAAGAGGCACAAATGAAATCTCGCTTAGTATTGCAGGTACACGATGAACTTTTGATAGAGGCACATCTTGATGAAGTAGAACGAGTAAAAGAAATTTTAGCATACGAGATGGAACAAGCAGCATCCTTGTTAGTTCCTCTTAGCGTGGATATGCATGTTGGTGAGAATTGGTACGAGGCAAAGTAATGAAAGTAATTGGAATTACAGGAGGCATTGGCTCTGGGAAGAGCCGAGTGCTTTCTTATTTAGAAGAAAAGCATCATGCAGTGATTTGTCAGGCAGATCAGGTTGCATGGGACTTGCAGGAACCGGGGCAAAAATGCCATTTGAAAATTGTAGAGCATTTTGGTACGGGTATTTTGAATCAGGACACAACCATTAACAGAAAAACTTTGGGTCAGATTGTGTTTCATGATGAAGCGCAGCTATCTGTCTTAAATGGGATTATGCACCCAGCAGTAAAAATAGAGATTCAAAAACGCATTTCACAGGAGAAAGAAAAGGGTACAAAATTATTTTTTCTGGAAGCTGCTTTATTAATTGAAGAACATTATGATGAAATTTGTGATGAGTTGTGGTATATTTATACGAGTGAGCCGATTCGTCGCCAGAGATTAAAGGAATCAAGAGAGTACAGTGATGAAAAGATAGACGCGATTATGGCCTCACAGCTTTCGGAGGAGTCATTCCGAAAGGTATGCAAGATTGTCATCGAGAACAATGATGTGTTTGAAGAAACATGTAAAAGACTGGATGACGCAATAGAAGCATTAGGAGAGAACTAAGATGAGATTATGCAGTATTGCAAGTGGCAGTAGTGGTAATTGTATATATGTGGGAAGTAATCATACCCATCTTTTGGTGGATACTGGAATTAGCAAAAAGAGAATCGATGAAGGTTTGGCGCAGCTTCATGTAAAACCGGAGGAATTAAGCGGGATTCTGATTACCCATGAACATTCAGACCATATCGGAGGTCTTGGCGTGTTTAGTAGAAAATACGGAATTCCTATTTACGCAACCAAGGGTACCATAAGAGGAATTGTAGAATACAGGTGTCTTGGAGTCATGCCGGAAGGCTTGTATCACGAAGTGGAAGTGGACCATGTATTTGGGATTGGTGATTTGAAGATTAAGCCATTTTCTATTTCCCATGATGCGAATGAACCCTCTGGATTTCGCATTGAGAATGGTTCCAAAGCAGTTGCTATTGCCACTGATTTGGGTGTTTATGACGATTATATTGTAGACAATCTGAAAGGTCTAGATGCCATTGTGTTGGAGGCAAACCATGATGTACACATGGTTGAAGTAGGACCTTATCCATACCCCCTGAAGCAACGTGTATTGGGGAATCTTGGACATTTGTCCAATGAGTTGACAGGAAGGCTTCTTTGTAATATCCTACATGAGAACTTAAAGCAAGTAATATTAGGACATTTGAGTAAGGAAAATAATTACGAAGAACTTGCTAGAGAGACGGTAAAGTTGGAAGTAACTTTGAGCGATACACCATTTAATGGAGAAGATATCCCATTAATGGTTGCAAATAGAGATGCAATATCAAAAATAATAGAACTATAAAAGGTTGGAGGAATAAATATGAAGAAAGTAATTATTACAGTAGTAGGAAAAGATACAGTGGGAATTATTGCAAGAGTATGTACATATCTGGCAGAAAACAAGATTAACATCCTTGATATTTCTCAAACGATCGTGCAGGGGTATTTTAACATGATGATGGTCACAGATATGACAGAAGCAGAAAAAGAACTTGGAGATGTGTTCAAAGAGTTAGAAGTCCTTGGTGAAGACATTGGCGTTAACATTCGCTGCCAAAGATCTGAGATTTTTGAAAAAATGCACAGACTTTAATCAAAGGAAGCGAGGATAAACAAGATGATTAATATATACGAAGTAGCGGAGACGAATCAGATGATTGCTCAGGAGAATCTGGATGTGCGAACCATTACTCTTGGAATTAGTTTGATGGATTGTATTGACTCAGATTTGGGCAAATTAAATGATAAGATTTATAAAAAGATAACAACAACTGCAAAGGATCTTGTAAAAACAGGCCAGGATATTGAGAGGGAATATGGGATTCCAATTGTAAATAAACGTATTTCTATTACACCTATTTCGTTAATCGGTGCAGCTGCGTGTAAGACTTCTGAAGATTTTGTGTCTATTGCAAAAACTTTGGATAAAGCAGCAAAGGAAGTTGGCGTGAATTTTATCGGAGGGTATTCTGCTTTAGTATCAAAGGCAATGACCCCAGCAGAGAAAATGATGATTCGCTCCATTCCGGAAGCGCTTGCTGTGACGGATAGAGTGTGTAGTTCTGTGAATGTAGGTTCCACAAAGACGGGAATTAATATGGATGCAGTAAAACTTTGCGGCGAAATTGTAAAAGCTGCTGCTGAGGCTACTGCTGACAGAGATTCCTTGGGCTGTGCAAAACTTGTTATTTTCTGTAATGCACCGGATGACAATCCATTTATGGCAGGTGCATTCTTAGGAGTGACAGAAGCAGATGCGGTGATTAATGTGGGAGTTAGTGGACCGGGTGTAGTAAAACGTGCCATTGAAAAAGTACGTGGACAAGGCTTTGAAGAACTTTGTGAAACCATTAAAAAGACGGCATTTAAGATTACACGTGTGGGTCAGCTGGTGGCAGGAGAAGCGTCTAAACGCCTTGGAATTCCTTTTGGAATCATCGACTTGTCATTAGCCCCGACACCGGCAGTTGGTGACAGTATTGCAGAGATTTTGGAAGAGATTGGTTTGGAGAGAGTTGGCGCACCTGGGACTACAGCTGCACTTGCTATGTTAAATGACCAAGTGAAAAAAGGTGGTGTTATGGCATCGTCCTATGTAGGTGGACTTAGTGGTGCATTCATCCCGGTAAGTGAAGATCAAGGAATGATTGATGCAGTAAATGCAGGTTCTTTAACATTGGAAAAATTAGAGGCCATGACTTGTGTCTGCTCGGTAGGGCTTGATATGATTGCCATTCCGGGAAAAACAAAAGCGTCTACCATTTCCGGCATTATTGCTGACGAGATGGCCATTGGTATGGTGAATCAAAAAACTACAGCGGTCCGTCTTATTCCGGTGATTGGAAAAGATGTAGGAGATGTGGCTGAGTTTGGTGGATTACTTGGATATGCACCTATCATGCCGGTAAATGAGTTTGATTGTTCAGATTTTATTAATCGAAAAGGCCGTATTCCGGCACCAATTCATAGTTTTAAGAATTAGATGTAAAAACCGAAGTGGGAGATGAATCAACTTCTCTACACTTCGGTTTTTTTGTCTCCAACATATGACGGGGAGCCGTTTTTACATACGAACAATCTGCATCTGATATTCGTTTTTATATTCCGTTCCAAATTTGTCACAGACTAGGGTTTCATATAGATTAGAAGCATATATGTCTTGTTCTAACATCTTCTCTCCTTGAATTGATAAATCCAATTGTCCGGAAAGCTTGCTAACCAGAGGGATCTGGCTGCATTCCTTTATGCAGGACAGGATTTCCACATCTTCCTTACGAAAACCAAGCATGCGTGCATAGGCAATCTCAGTGTAGTCACAATTTTTAATATTCAGTAAGATGTGTATGAGAGCCCTGCTAATTCTGGAGTGGGTAATCTCTTTGGTTTTTAAGAGCTCACAAAATTGATCAAAATTCTGAAAGTGATTCAGGTGATTTAAAATGCGGTTTGCCAAGTCTTCAGACACATCCATATACTCCAGCAGTGTGTCTCGTGTTTCGCTTAATAACTTATATTTTAAGAGTAAAGAAAAATCATTGGCATATATCGGATAGCGAAGTTGATAGTTCCTTTGATACACTGGGATGCAGGAATCAGGAACATGGTTGTTCCACTCAAATTTGTCCGATCCATTTATTGCACTTCGAATAGCGGAAGCAGAACTATAGGTTTCCTGCAACTGAACATCATGATAGTGGGAGGAAATACGCTGTATTGTATAGGGTTTCATCTTACTGTTTAGGCGATACAATGCCTTCAAATATTCCATTCCCAGAATATTATTGGGCTCTCCTAAAATACCATCTGCAACAGTTGATTTCAGATAGTCTTTCATCGCCATTTGCCTTGCAAGAGGAAAGGAATTTCCTTGGCGCAAATGTTCATTCAGGGAATCTTTGTATGGTTTTGGTTCTTCGTGAATAATTTTTGCCAAATCTTGTAAGACTTTAATATTACCACATTCGCTTCCAAAGCAGATGCTGTCAACGCATCCTAATTTATCTAGAATAGAAATGGCTCCATAGGCAAAGAATTCCGCACTGCCCGTTGCGTAGCAGACGGGAAGTTCTAGTACAAGAGAAGCTCCGGCTTTTAATGCGGCCTGGGCACGTAAATGCTTTGGCATAATAGCAGGGGTGCCACGTTGCACAAAATTGCCACTCATGACTACGATTGCGGCGTCAGCACCTGTCATCTCAAGAGCTTTTTCAATATGATATTGATGACCATTATGGAATGGATTGTATTCTGCAATTAGGCCTACAAGTTTCATGATGTCCCTCCAAAAACTTATTAATAGAAGCATTATACACTAGAAAGCTTGTGAAAGCAAAATGAATATGGACGTTTTGTTTGACAAAAAAGTGTAAATGGCGTTAAACTAAGAATGATTTGGAAACTATGAAAGGGGGATACACGCATGGAAAGAGAACAATTACTTGCAATGCTGGAAGAAAGAAGATTTAAAGAATTAAAAGAAGCCTTGGAAAACATGCACCCCTTTGATATAGCTGAGATGCTGGAGGAGCTGGATGACAGACAGATGATTCTTGTATTTCGTCTTCTTGCTAAGGATGAGGCAGCAGAGACGTTTACAGAGATGAACAATGACATGCGAGAGATTCTTCTAAATGCATTGACGGATTCAGAGATTAAAGAAGTCTTAGACGAGATGTATCTGGACGATACGGTTGACTTGTTAGAGGAGATGCCTGCCAATGTGGTGGATAGGCTTCTTATGGCCACCGATGAGGATACAAGAAAGCAGATTAACACCTTGTTAAATTATCCGGAAGACAGTGCCGGAAGTATTATGAACGTGGAGTACATTGCATTTCAAAAAGAGATGACAGTGGAAGAAGCAATTTTGAAAATACGTCAGGTCGGAATCAACCGGGAAACCATTTATACATGTTATGTTACTGAAAAGAGAAAACTAATCGGTGTGGTTACCGTTAAGGAACTTTTGACAAGCGGAGACAACCGTACCATCGAAGAAATCATGGAAACCAACATGTTGTATGTGAATACTCATGATGACCAGGAAGAAGTGGTTAACATGATTAGTAAATATAACTTGATTGCAATTCCGGTTGTTGATCATGATATGCGCATGGTTGGTATCGTTACCGTTGACGATGCTATGGACGTCTTGGAAGAAGAGACAACAGAAGATATGAGCATGATGGCCGGTATTGTGGTTCCAAGTGAAGATTCTTATTTTGAGACCAGCATTTGGCAGCATGCAAAAAGCCGTTTTCCTTGGCTATTATTCCTGATGTTGTCTGCCACATTAAGTGGACTCGTGTTAGGAAGTTTTGAAGAAATTCTTCTTACAATGCCAATTTTAAACACATTTGTTCCTATGCTTACAGGGACAGGCGGTAACTGTGGTTCTCAAAGTTCCACATTGATCATACGTGGTTTGGCTACAGAAGAGATTGAGTTCAAAGATATTTTAAAAGTACTCTTCAAAGAACTTCGTGTCGCTACGTTAGTTGGTCTTATGCTGGCAGTAGTAAACGGAATTCGTATTATGCTGATGTATAGCGGCAACATGACACTTGCACTTACTCTGGGAATTACTTTGGTATGTACTGTTGTGTTAGCGAAAGTGATAGGTTGTATGTTACCACTGGTAGCAAAGAAAGTGGGGTTAGACCCGGCACTTATGGCGGCGCCTCTTATCACTACATTGGTGGATACAGGAACTATTTTATTGTACTTTACCATTGCAACCAGAATTATGTAAAACATGGAATGTACTAAAAAAGAGACAATATAGACTCTTGTATACAAAATACGAATGAGCTATAATATAAATAATGAGAAAAAGCGAAAGGGGTCATTAAGTCATGGGATTTATTGATGTAATCAAAGAAAAAGCAAAACAGAATTTAAAAACTATCGTTCTTCCGGAGACAGAGGATAAGAGAACTTATGAAGCGGCAGAAGCTGTACTTCGTGATGGAACAGCCAAACTTATTCTTGTAGGTAGCAAGGAAGAGATTGAAAAAAATGGTGCTGGATTTGATATTTCAGGTGCAACAATCGTTGACCCTGCAACATATGAAAAGACAGAAGAATATATTGCAAAATTAGTAGAACTGAGATCAAAAAAAGGCATGACAGAAGAACAGGCAAGAGAACTTCTTCTTACAAACTATTTATACTATGGTGTTATGATGGTGAAAATGGGAGATGCAGATGGTATGGTATCAGGTGCATGCCACTCAACAGCTGACACATTAAGACCATGCTTGCAGATTTTGAAAACAAAACCAGGAACAAAATTAGTTTCTGCATTCTTTGTTATGGTAGTTCCAAATTGTGAAATGGGTGAACATGGAACATTTATCTTTGGTGATTCCGGTCTTGAACAGAATCCGGATGCAGAAAAATTAGCAAACATCGCTATTTCTTCTGCAGATTCTTTCAGAACATTGGTTGGAGCAGAACCAAAGGTTGCTATGCTTTCTCATTCTACAAAGGGAAGTGCAAAACATGCTGACGTTGATAAAGTAGTAGAAGCGACACGTATTGCAAAAGAATTAGCTCCAGACCTTATGTTAGACGGAGAATTGCAATTAGATGCAGCTATCGTTCCTGAGATTGGTGAATCAAAAGCTCCGGGAAGCAAAGTGGCTGGACATGCCAACGTTCTTATTTTCCCTGATTTGGATGCAGGAAACATTGGATATAAGTTAGCACAAAGACTTGCTAATGCAGAAGCATATGGTCCTTTGACACAGGGAATTGCAAAACCGGTTAACGATTTGTCTCGTGGATGTAGCGCAGCAGACATTGAAGGTGTAGTTGCAATCACCGCGGTACAATGCCAGGCAGAGGATAATAAATAAAAAAGGTCAGTAATAAAACGGAGGGAATCAAAATGAATGTTTTAGTAATTAACTGTGGAAGTTCATCATTGAAATTCCAATTAATCAACTCTGATACAGAGGCAGTATTGGCAAAGGGACTTTGCGAAAGAATCGGAATCGACGGAAGACTTACCTACCAACCTGCAGGCGGAGAGAAGAAGACAGAAGACAAGGCAATGCCAACACATACAGAAGCGATTAAATTCGTTATAGAAGCATTAACAGATGCTAAGACGGGTGTTGTAGCTAGCTTAGAAGAAATTGGTGCTGTTGGACACAGACTGGTTCACGGCGGTGAGAAATTTGCAAGCTCTGCTGTAATTACAGAGGAGATGTTAAAAACAGTGGAAGAATGTAATGATTTGGCACCACTTCACAACCCTGCAAACTTAATCGGTGTTCGTGCTTGTCAAGAGCTGATGCCAAATGTACCTATGGTTGGTGTGTTTGATACAGCTTTTCATCAGACAATGCCAGAAAAAGCATATATGTACGGACTTCCATACGAATATTATGATCAATATAAGGTAAGACGTTATGGCTTCCATGGAACAAGCCACAGCTTTGTTTCAAAGAGAACAGCAGAATTCTTGGGAAGAGATTACAACAATACGAAGACAATCGTTTGTCATTTGGGAAATGGTGCAAGTATCTGCGCTGTTTTAAATGGTAAATCTGTAGACACCTCTATGGGTCTTACTCCTTTGGAAGGCCTTGTAATGGGAACACGTTCAGGAGATGTGGATCCGGGTGCATTGGAATTCCTTGCGAAGAAAGAAGATCTTGACATTACAGGACTTCTTAATATGTTAAATAAAAAATCCGGTGTACATGGTGTGTCAGGAATCTCAAGTGATTTCCGTGACTTGGCTGCCGGTGCAGCAGAAGGCAATAAACGTGCACAAATCGCATTAGACGTATTCTGCTATCGTGTTGCAAAATATGTAGGAAGCTATGTGGCTGCAATGAACGGTGTGGATGCAATTGCATTTACGGCAGGTATTGGTGAAAATGACGGTTATGTGAGAGAAACTGTATGTTCTTACTTAGGATATTTGGGAATTGAAATTGACAAAGAAGCAAACGGAAAACGTGGTGAAGAGATTGTAATTTCAACTCCGGATTCAAAAGTAAAGGTATTGGTGGTACCAACAAACGAAGAACTTGCAATCGCACGTGAAACTGTTGCATTAGTTTAATCGGAAAATGTGAAATTTTTGTTGACAAATAGATTTTTCATGCTATAATAATTTAGGTGTGAGTAGGAGTAACGATATGTTAATAAACCTATCAGACGTATTATCTGAACATCATAAGACCATAGACATGGTCGTGCCGGTGGAATTGACTGAATTTAAATCATCATTTGGTCGATTTCAGATTCTTGATAAGAAGGATGCACACATTGTAATTAAACATGTGAAGCAAAGAGAGTTATCAATAATCGGTGAGGCAGATTTGGTATTGGAGATACCATGCGACAGATGTCTGGAGCCTGTGAAGGTACCATTTTCCTTACAATTTATGAAAAATGTGAATTTACAGGAATCTGAAGATGCTTCGGATGATGAAATGGATGAAAAAAATTATATTGACGGATATAATCTTGACGTAGACAAATTGCTCTATAATGAGATTTTGATAGGATGGCCGATGAAAATTCTGTGTAGCGAATCCTGTAAGGGAATCTGCAACGTATGTGGTCAAAACCTAAATAAGGGATCTTGCGACTGCGAAGATACAAGTCTTGACCCTAGAATGTCAGTTATCCGCGATGTGTTTAAGAATTTTAAGGAGGTGTAACCTATGTCAATTTGTCCAAAGAATAAATCTTCTAAAGCTAGAAGAGACAAAAGAAGAGCAAACTGGAAAATGAGTGCTCCAAATTTAGTAAAATGCAGCAAATGTGGTGAATTAATGATGCCACACAGAGTGTGCAAGGCTTGCGGTTCTTATAACAAAAAAGAAATCGTAGCTGTAGACTAATTATGAAATGGCAATAAAAATCAAGGGTTTTCTAGAAACCCTTGATTTTTTTGTTGATTTTTACTGTAATGTCTAGTAAAATTAGTTCAGCAGTGCAGGAGGTAAGAGCATGTCAGAGATTACAAGAGTAGCACTTGATGCTATGGGAGGAGACAATGCACCTGGAGAGATTGTGAAAGGTGCGGTTGATGCAATTCATAAGAGAAAGGATATCAAAGTATTTCTGGTAGGACAGGAAGATTTGATTGAGAATGAGTTAAAACAGTACACTTATGAAAAGGATCAAATAGACATAGTGAATGCCACTGAGGTGATTGAGACAGCCGAACCACCGGTTATGGCGATTCGTAAGAAAAAGGACTCATCAATTGTTGTGGCAATGAATATGGTGAAGAAAGGTGAAGCAGATGCTTTTGTTTCAGCAGGTAATTCCGGAGCAGTTCTGGTTGGAGGACAACTAATTGTAGGACGTATCAAAGGAATAGAAAGACCACCATTGGCGCCACTTATACCAACAGCAACAGGCGTATCGTTACTTATTGACTGCGGAGCGAATGTAGATGCCAGACCTTCACATCTAGTTCAATTTGCAAAACTCGGTTCCATTTATATGGAACACATTATGGGTATCCAAAACCCTCGAGTAGCAATTGTGAATATTGGTGCGGAGGAAGAAAAGGGCAATGCACTTGTAAAGGAAACATTTCCACTTTTGAAAGAATGTGAGGATATTAATTTTGTCGGAAGCATTGAGTCAAGAGAGATTCCAAACGGAATGGCAGATGTCATTGTGTGTGAGGCATTTGTGGGAAATGTCATCTTAAAACTATACGAAGGAGTTGGAAGCGTACTTATCCGTAAAGTAAAGCAAGGCATGATGACTTCACTTCGGAGTAAAATCGGTGCATTACTTGTAAAACCGGCACTGAAAGAGACATTAAAAAGCTTTGACGCAAGTGAACATGGAGGGGCTCCGTTATTAGGGCTTAACGGTCTCGTAGTAAAGACACACGGTAGTTCAAAGGCAAAAGAAGTCTCAAATTCAATTATTCAATGTGTTACATTCAAAGAACAAAACATCAATGAAAAGATTCGAGAATGTATCAAAGAAAACTAATCCAGATATCAAGGAGAGAAGAGTATGGAATTTCAAAAGTTACAAGAAATTATTGTAGACGTGTTAAACGTGACAGAAGACGAAATCACAATGGAAACAACATTTGTTGATGATTTAGGAGCAGATTCATTGGATATTTTCCAAATTATCATGGGAATTGAAGAAACATTTGATATTGAAATCGAAAATGAAGATGCTGAAAAAATCGTTACAGTAGGAGATGCTGTAGAACAAATTAAAAATGCGATAAACTAGGCAAAGAATGAAAAAGCCCAAAAGGGCTTTTTCATTTTTAGGGGGAGCGTATAATATGCAGCAAAAATTAAAGGAATTACAGAAAAGAATCGGATATGAGTTTCATAATCCGGAATTATTAGAATCTGCAATGATGCATAGTTCTTATACCAACGAGAAGAATCTTCCAAAATACAAATGTAATGAGCGATTAGAGTTTTTAGGGGATGCTGTATTAGAACTGATTTCCAGTGAGTTTCTGTTTTTTGAAAATGAAAAGATGCCGGAAGGACAGCTTACAAAAGCAAGAGCCAGCATGGTGTGTGAACCATCACTGGCATTTTGTGCCCGAGAGATTCAATTGGGAGATTATTTGATGCTTGGAAAAGGGGAAGAGGTAACTGGTGGCAGAACGAGAGCTTCAGTGACTTCTGATGCGTTGGAGGCCTTAATTGGGGCGATTTATTTAGATGGTGGTTTTGCTAGTGCAAAAGAGTTTATTTTAAATTTTGTGTTGAATGATTTGGAACACAAAAAGCTCTTTTATGATAGCAAGACTATCCTGCAAGAGCTAGTGCAGGCTAATTTCTCGGAAACCATTTCCTATCATTTGATACGGGAAGAAGGTCCGGATCATAACAAAACGTTTTTTGTTGAAGTGCAAATCGGTAATCATGTTTATGGAGAAGGCACAGGAAAGACAAAAAAGACAGCGGAAGCCGATGCGGCTTATAATGCAATTATAAAGTTACACAAGAAGAATATAAAGTAGGTGTGAGATGTATTTAAAAAATATAGAAGTACAAGGATTTAAATCATTTGCAAATAAGATTGTGTTCGATTTTCATAATGGTATCACAGGCATTGTTGGTCCTAATGGTAGCGGAAAGAGTAATGTTGCAGATGCGGTTAGATGGGTATTAGGTGAGCAGCGAGTTAAGCAATTGCGTGGTGGGAATATGCAAGATGTTATTTTCTCCGGCACAGAGCTTCGTAAGCCTTTAAGTTATGCCTCCGTTGCTATTACTCTGGATAATTCGGATCATCATTTACCGATTGATTATAATGAGGTTACCATTGCCAGAAAGCTTTATCGTTCCGGCGAAAGTGAATATTTAATCAATGGCAGTCAATGTCGCCTAAAAGATGTGAACGAACTCTTTTATGATACCGGAATCGGAAAAGAAGGATACTCTATTATCGGACAGGGTCAGATTGATAAGATTTTGAGTGGAAAGCCTGAGGAACGCCGAGAATTATTTGATGAGGCAGCAGGTATTGTAAAATTTAAAAGGCGTAAGAATATGTCAGTTAAAAAATTGGAGGAAGAAAGACAGAACCTTCTCCGTGTAAATGACATTCTGGCTGAATTGGAAAAACAGATAGGACCACTGCAAAAGCAGTCTGAAGTGGCAAAAACTTATTTGCGCAAAAAAGAGGAATTGAAAACATTTGATATTAATATGTTTTTATTGGAAACTGCACGTCTGAAATCAGAGCTTGCTGCAGTGGAAGAAAAGATTCAGATTGCACAGGATGAATTGGATCAAGTGACTGCTTTGTATGAGAACACAAAGACAGAGTATGAGGCAATTGAAGTGCAGACAGATGAGATTGACAACTCATTGGAACGTGCAAAGCGTCAATTAAATGAAACAAAACTTTTAAAACAACAGTTAGAAGGACAGATTGAAGTTTTAAAAGAGCAGATTAATACAGCACGTATGAATGATGAGCATTTAGAACAACGTTCTAAAGCGATTTATACTGAGCTTCAAGAACGCGAAAAAAGCATGGCGGATTTGGCAAAAGAAAAAGAAGAAATTGAAGCGCAGATTTCAGAAAAGCAGGCTGCAGACAGAGATGCTGAGAGTATGCTTTTCCGTACACAGACAAGAATTGCTGAATTGGCAGGCGCAATAGAAGACGAGAAACAAAACCTGATTGAATTGTTGAACAATCGTTCTTCTACAAAGGCGAAGATTCAGAAATTCGATACCATGCTAGAACAGATACAAGTACGTCGCTCAGAATTACATCAAAGACTTATTTTAGCCCAAAGCGAGGCTGATAAGCAACGTGAGCTAAGCAACAAGTATGAGTCTGAATTAAAGGAAATCTCAGGTATTATTATTGATTTCACCGATGAAATTAAGTCTTTTGAGACAGAAATTGAAAGGATTCAGGCTGATATTTCTAAGAAGACAGAGGACCTTCGGACAAAACAGACCTCATATCATAGAGAATCATCTCGCTTAGAATCATTGAAGAACCTTACAGAACGTTATGATGGATATGGGAATAGTATCCGTAAGGTAATGGAAAAGAAAAGTGAGATGAAGGGCATTCTGGGTGTTGTAGCTGATATAGTAAAAGTAGACAAAAAATATGAAATAGCAGTAGAAACAGCACTTGGCGGAAGTATTCAGAATATTGTAACAGATAATGAAGAAACAGCCAAAAAGATGATTACATACTTGAAACAGAATAAATTTGGCCGTGCAACCTTTTTGCCACTCACCAGTGTGAATGGTGCAGGTCATAAGGTTCAGAAAGAAGCGTTGGGAGAAAAAGGTGTTATTGGCGTTGCAAGCACTCTGGTTCAGGTAGAAGACAAATATCAGGGACTGGCAGAGAATCTACTGGGACGTACCATTGTTGTAGACC
Organism: Faecalimonas sp.; assembly: GCA_045545895.1. Classification (GTDB taxonomy): domain Bacteria; phylum Bacillota; class Clostridia; order Lachnospirales; family Lachnospiraceae; genus Faecalimonas. The sequence goes on along the minus strand of JAZQBW010000087.1, from coordinate 77,069 downwards.
ATATTGATAACGGGATTGCTTTGTCCAGAAAATACAAACAATCACTTCGCATTGTTACACTGGAAGGGGAACTTATCAACCCAGGTGGCGCAATGACTGGTGGTGCATTTAAAAATTCCAGCAATCTTCTTAGTAGAAGACGAGAGATTGAGGAGCTTGAGAAGGTCGTACTATGCCTGAAAACAGAGATGGAGGAGATGGAAAAGACCATTGAACTTCGCAGGAAAGAACGTACTAGTTTATATACAAAGATTGAAGAAATCAAAGAGGAACTTCAAAAGGCGTACGTGGTTCAAAATACGGCTAAGATGAATATGGATCAGGTGAACGCAAAGATTGCAGAAGCAAAAGAAGACACAAAGCATATTCATGAAGAAAATGCGGATTTAGAAAATCAAATTCGTGATATTAAGGAAAACCATGAATCAATTCAGGTAGAATTGGAATACTCTGAGAAATTAGAGGAAGAATTAAATCTTTCTTCCGATAATAATCAGAAAGAATTGGAGAAAGCCAGAGAAGAAGAGAGCAGACAATTGCAGGAAAAGGAAAATATGCATTTGGCATATGCTGCTTCTGAACAGAAATACCAATTCTTGTTAGAAAATGAAGCTCGTATTCAGGAAGAAATCCAAAAATTCAACGAAGAATTAGCGGATTTGGATATTAATAAGGGAGATGCTTCGGAAGAAATTAAGAAAAAGGAAGCTCAGATTCAAGATATTTTGGATACCATAGAAAATTCAAAAGAGATATTCACTGAAATTGAAGCTGAGATTCAAAAATTCACTTCTGAAAAAGAGGAACTGACAAAGAAACATAAAGCATTCCTTGTAAAACGAGAAGAATTGTCAAAACGTATGGCTGAACTGGATAAAGAAGCATTCCGTCTCAACAGCAAACGAGAAGGTTACGAGGAAGCATCAGAAAAACAAATCAGTTATATGTGGGATGAATATGAATTGACCTATAGTATGGCACTTGAAATCCGAGATGAGAATCTCAATGATCTTGCGTTTATGAAGAAGAGAATCCAGGCATTGAAAAATGAAATTCGTGGACTAGGCGCTGTTAATGTCAACGCTATTGAAGATTATAAAAATGTTTCGGAACGTTATGAATTCTTAAAAACGCAGCATGATGATTTGGTGGAAGCAGAGGCCACACTTGTGAAAATCATTGAGGAATTGGATGCGGCAATGCGCAAACAATTCCGGGAAAGTTTTGAAGAAATCAGTATCGAATTTGATAAGGTATTTAAGCAACTATTCGGTGGTGGAAAAGGAACATTGGAATTAATGGAGGATGAGGATATTCTGGAGGCAGGAATCCGTATCATTGCACAACCACCTGGAAAGAAATTACAGAATATGATGCAGTTATCCGGTGGTGAAAAAGCATTGACAGCCATTTCTCTGTTATTTGCCATCCAGAACCTGAAACCATCTCCGTTCTGTTTGCTTGACGAGATTGAGGCTGCATTGGATGATTCCAACGTGGATCGATTCGCAAAATATCTTCATAAACTGACAAAGCATACCCAATTTATTGTAATCACACATAGAAGGGGTACTATGACTTCCGCCGATCGCTTATATGGTATTACTATGCAGGAAAAAGGGGTATCCACATTGGTATCCGTAGACCTGTTAGAAAAAGAATTGGACGATTAGGAGGTTTTTATGGGAGAAGAAAAGAAAGGTTTTTTTAAACGCCTTGTTTCCGGTCTCACAAAGACAAGAGATAACATTGTTTCCGGAATTGACAGTATTTTTCATGGGTTTTCCAATATTGATGATGATTTTTATGAAGAATTGGAAGAAGTTCTGATTATGGGAGATTTGGGCGTACGTGCCACTATGGATATTATTGAAGATTTGAAGGAAAAAGTAAAAGAGAATCACATCAAAGAGCCGGCGGATTGCAAAGAGTTTCTAATTGAAAGCATTAAAACACAGATGGATGTGGGCGAGGCGGCCTATGAGTTTGAACATCAGACTTCCGTTGTACTTGTGATTGGTGTAAACGGGGTAGGCAAGACGACAACGATTGGAAAATTAGCCGGAAAACTACATGAGCAAAATAAAAAAGTAGTTCTTGCCGCTGCAGATACCTTCCGTGCTGCTGCCGGTGAGCAATTGAAGGAGTGGGCTCATAGAGCTGGAGCCGACCTAATTGGTGGTCAAGAAGGTTCTGACCCTGCTGCAGTTGTATATGATGCAGTAGCTGCCGCAAAATCCAGAAAAGCAGATGTATTATTAGTAGATACAGCGGGACGTCTCCACAATAAAAAGAATTTGATGGAAGAACTTCGTAAAATCAATCGTATTCTAGAAAGGGAATATCCGGAAGCATTTCGTGAAACTTTGGTTGTTCTTGACGGCACAACGGGACAAAATGCGTTGGCACAGGCAAAGGAGTTCAAGGATGTAGCAGATATTACCGGTATTGTATTGACAAAGATGGATGGAACGGCAAAAGGAGGTATTGCCGTAGCTATTCAGGCGGAACTTGGTATCCCGGTGAAATATATCGGAGTGGGAGAAACAATCGACGATTTGCAAAAGTTTCATTCAGATGATTTTGTGAATGCATTGTTTGCTACCGAAGAATAAAAGGAAAAGGAGAGCTGAACAAAAATGTTTACTTTAGACAAGTTTGAGGCAGCGAGTGAAATCGTAAAACAAGTGACGAATCCTACAAAGTTGGTGTACAGCGATTATTTGAGCCAACAGACAGGTGGAAAAGTCTATTTAAAACCAGAAAACATGCAGCAGACAGGTGCTTATAAGATTCGTGGTGCCTATTATAAAATTAGTTCCTTATCAAAGGAAGAGAGAGAGAGAGGGCTTATCACAGCATCAGCCGGCAATCATGCCCAGGGAATCGCATATGCTGCACAAAAATTTGGATGCAAAGCAACTATTGTTATGCCTTCTGTAACACCGTTAATTAAGGTGAACCGTTCAAAGAACTATGGTGCAGAGGTGATTCTTCACGGAGATGTATTTGATGATGCATACAAAAAAGCAATGGAGATAGCCGAGGAGCACGGTTATACCTTCATTCATCCATTTGATGATATAGATGTGGCCATTGGTCAAGGCACCATTACCATGGAAATTATTCAAGAACTTCCTACGGTAGATTACATACTTGCACCGATTGGTGGTGGTGGTTTAATTGCCGGGGTGGCTACACTTGCAAAAATGTTGAATCCAAAGATTAAAGTGATTGGTGTAGAGCCAATTGAAGCCGCAAGTATGTCTGCATCATTAGAGGCCGGAGAGGTAGTAGAGATTGAATCTGCAAATACAATTGCCGATGGTACTGCGGTGAAAACAGTTGGTAAGAATATTTTTAAATATGTGCAGCAATACGTGGATCAAGTATTGTTGGTTGAAGATGACGAGCTCATAGGAGCCTTCTTAGATATGGTTGAAAACCATAAGATGGTTGTAGAGAACTCAGGACTTCTAACCGTTGCTGCTTTGAAACAATTAGATCTAAGAGGAAAGAAAGTAGTTTCTATTTTAAGTGGCGGTAACATGGATGTGATCACCATGTCTTCTATTGTACAGCATGGTTTGATTCAGAGAGATCGTATCTTCTCTGTATCTGTATTACTTCCAGATAAGCCGGGTGAATTGGTGCGTGTTGCAGACACCATTGCAAAAGCACAAGGTAATGTTATTAAATTGGAACACAATCAGTTTGTCAGTACCAATCGTAATGCTGCAGTGGAACTTCGTATTACCTTGGAGTCATTCGGTACAGAGCATAAACGACAAATCTTAAAAGCCCTGGAAGATAATGGCTACAAGCCAAAGAGTATTAGTGCGAAACTGTATTAGGGAGATTTTATTATGGAGTATAGAATACCGAAAAAAGGGGATATCTACAGACACTTTAAAGGGAATCTATATGAAATCGTTGTGATTGCCAGAGATTCTGAAACGTTAGAAGAGAAGGTTGTGTACAAAGAAGTAGAAGGGGAAGCAGCTTTCGTGCGCTCCCTTCCTATGTTTGTTAGTTTGGTGGATAAGGAAAAATATCCGGATGTAACACAAGAATTTCGTTTTGAACTTGTGCAAGAGGCAGATTCATTATCGAAAGAATTATGTAAAGAGGTTGCGACCACTAAGAATGCCAACTTGGAACAAGAGATACAAATTGGAAACCAGGATATGATTATGGAATATCTGGAACAAGAGAACGTAGATGACAAGATAGATTATTTAATTCGTGTGAAAGATCGGATTACACCAACCTTTATTAGTGTGGTTGCACAGTCGTTGGATTTTGTGGAAAATGAGGGAGAATTGTTTGACAGATACGATGAGATTCTTAGATATTTAAGAACTGTTGCAAAATACGAAAGTGGTAGATTAAGATAATTGACATTAGAGGAGGACTTAACATGGACAAGATAAAGATGACAACACCATTAGTTGAAATGGATGGGGACGAGATGACAAGAATCCTTTGGAAGATGATTAAGGATGAGTTGTTATTACCATATATTGATTTGAAAACGGAATATTATGACCTGGGGTTAGAATATCGTAACGAAACAAATGACCAGGTGACAATCGATTCTGCCAATGCTACCAAGAAGTATGGTGTAGCTGTAAAGTGTGCAACCATTACACCAAATGCAGCCCGTATGACAGAATACGATTTGAAAGAAATGTGGAAGAGCCCAAACGGAACTATTCGTGCAATGCTGGATGGAACAGTATTTCGTACACCAATCATTGTAAAAGGGATTGAACCATGTGTAAAAAATTGGAAGAAACCAATCACAATTGCTAGACATGCTTATGGTGATGTATATAAAAATACGGAAATGATTGTTCCGGGACCTGGAAAAGTGGAATTGGTTTATACTGCTGAAGATGGTACGGAGACAAGAGAATTGGTACATAACTATAAAACAGCAGGTGTTGCACAAGGTATGCATAACCTGGATGATTCCATTGAAAGTTTTGCAAGAAGTTGTTTTAATTATGCGCTTGATATCAAACAAAGCTTATGGTTTGCAACAAAAGATACCATTTCAAAGAAATATGACCATACTTTTAAAGATATTTTCCAAGAAATCTTTGATGCTGAATATAAAGAAGCCTTTGAAAAAGCTGGAATTGAGTATTTCTATACATTGATTGATGATGCTGTAGCCCGTGTCATGAAAGCGGAAGGCGGTTTTATCTGGGCTTGTAAGAATTATGACGGAGATGTGATGAGTGATATGGTGTCCTCTGCATTTGGTTCACTTGCAATGATGACTTCCGTATTGGTGTCTCCGCAAGGATACTATGAATACGAAGCTGCTCACGGAACAGTACAGCGTCATTATTACAAGCATTTGAAAGGAGAAGAAACCTCAACAAACTCTGTTGCAACCATTTTTGCTTGGACAGGCGCCCTTCGTAAACGTGGGGAACTGGACGGCAATCAGGAGTTGATGGACTTTGCTGATAGATTGGAAAAAGCAACTATAGACACTATAGAAAGCGGTAAGATGACAAAAGATTTAGCGCTGATTACATCAATCCCGAATCCGACTGTATTAAACAGTGAGGAATTTATAAAAGAGATTGGAAAGTTATTATAAGTTTATAAAAAACTCCGAATATATTGTAACGAAGCCTGTGCGGAAACCGATGTCTCCGTTCCAATATATTTCGGAGTTTTTAATTTACTCAGCTAATTCTTCCCACTTTTCATAAAGTTCTTCTAGTTCATCCAGGATGGATGCTTTCTCTTTTGATAACTCCTGACATCTGACAGAGTTGGTGTAAACTTCCTCTTGTGTCATCAGAGTATCAATTTCGGCATCCCGTTCTTCTAAAAGAGAAATGCGGTCCTCGGTTTTTTTTAAATCATTTTGTCGTTTCCGAAGTCTTGCCTGTTCTTCTTTCTGGGCTTGCCAATCTAATTTTGTTTCTGATTCTTTTTCAGTAAATTTGTTGTTCCCATTTATAACAGTGGCATTGCTACCTGTTTTATCAGAAAAGGTATTACCCGAAGCATATGCCCTTGTCAGTTCATCCTTCTTCTCCAAATAGTAATCATAATTTCCAATGTAATTTACGAATGTACCATTTACCAAATCCATGATTCGAGTTGCCGTCTGATTGATAAAATAACGATCATGGGATACATAGAGAACAGTACCGGTATATTCGTTCAATGCTTTTTCTAAAATTTCTTTGGACGCAATATCCAAGTGGTTGGTAGGCTCATCTAAAATCAAAAAATTCGCTTCAGACAACATGAGTTTTGCCAATGAAACCCGTCCGCGTTCTCCACCGCTTAAATCACCAATCAGTTTGTAAGCATCATCGCCGGTAAACAAAAAAGCAGCAAGTGTATTGCGGATTTGGGTATTAGTCAGGGTTGGATAATCATCGGAAATTTCATCAAACATATTCTTGTCCATATGTAACACATGGTGTTCCTGATCATAGTATCCAATCTGTACTTTGGATCCAAGACGGAAAGAACCCTTATCTGCAGCAATCACTTCATTTAAAATTTTAAGAAGGGTGGTTTTTCCCGTTCCATTGTCTCCGATAATAGCAACATGCTCTCCGCGCTTAATTTCAAAGCTAACATTTTCAAATAGTTTTAAATCGCCATAAGATTTACCTAGTCCCTCAACAGACAATACGTCATTTCCACTGATGCAAGATGGTTCCAAAGAAAAATGTAATTCTCGTGATTCTTCCATTGGCTTTTCCAATCGCTCCATCTTATCCAGAAGCTTTTCTCGGCTTTCAGCACGTTTGATTGATTTTTCGCGGTTAAAGGAACGAAGTTTATCTATGACTGCTTCTTGATGCTTGATTTCGGCCTGCTGGTTTAGGTATTCTTTTATTTTTGCTTCTCGAATCCGTTTCTTCTTTTCGGCAAAATCTGTATAGTTCCCTTGGAAAGACATAATGCTTCCCGCCTCGATTTCAATTACCTTGGAAACAACACGATTCAAGAAATATCGGTCATGAGAAACGATAAGCACGGCACCACTATAATTTAGCAAGTAATTTTCCAGCCAACTAATAGAATTCATATCCAAATGGTTGGTTGGTTCGTCCAAAAGAAGAATGTCAGGTTTTGTCAGCAATAATTTGCCAAGGGCTACACGTGTTTTTTGGCCTCCAGACAATGTGTCAACTGATTTTGAAAAGTCATTTTCATGAAAACCAAGTCCTTTTAAAACGCCGACCAATTCACTTTGATAAGCATATCCGTTGGCTTGTTCAAATCGCTCTGTTAAAAGATGATAGGAGTGAAGTCTGTTTTCAAGTTCCTCACCTTCTAAGTGTTTCATCTCTAATTCCATTACGCGAATTTGCTTTTCCATTTGGATGACTTCTGCTTTGGCAGTTTTTAATTCTTCTAAAATTGAGTTTTCGCTGGAAAGCTCCTGGTGCTGTGAGAGATACCCAATGGTTTTCCCTTTTGCAATGATAATCTCACCATCATCAGCTGGGAGTTCTCTCATTATCATCTTTAAAAGAGTTGACTTTCCGGCACCGTTTAGTCCAATAAGGGCGGCTTTCTCGCGATCTTCTATATGAAAAGAGCCGGATTTGACGATAATCTGGTCTCCGAATGCTTTTGAAATATTATGACATGCTAAAATCATACATTCCTCCTAGTTATAAAACACTTAAACAAGTTAATTATATCGGAAAATTTATAAAATACAACTAAAAATTTGACTTTATAACCATAATTATTTATAATTAATAAATAGTGTTAAAACGAATAGGAAGGTGAACAAAAAGTGGAAGAGAGACAGATATCTCAAGCAGTTATTCGGAGATTGCCACGTTATTATCGTTATCTTGGTGAATTGTTGGCCAATGATGTTGAACGCATTTCATCCAATGATTTAAGCAAGAGAATGCGAGTTACAGCTTCACAGATTAGACAGGATTTAAATAATTTTGGTGGTTTTGGACAACAGGGTTACGGTTATAATGTTAAATATTTGCATACAGAGATTGGAAAAATTCTCGGTTTGGATGTGAATCACAACATTGTAATCATCGGTGCCGGTAATCTAGGACAGGCACTGGCAAATTATTCTTCATTTGAAAGAAGTGGATTTATTTTAAAAGGAATTTTTGATGTGAATCCAAGATTGGAGGGTGTTTCTATTCGTGGAGTTCCTATTCGAATGATGGACAATCTGAGAGAATTTATTTTAGAGAATAACATTGAGATTGCTGTATTGACTATTCCTAAGACAAAGGCGATTGAAGTTGCTGAGATGCTTTCAGATACATGTATTAAGGGAATCTGGAATTTTGCTCACACAGATTTACATTTGCCGGAGCATATCATTGTTGAGAATGTTCATTTGTCAGAAAGTTTAATGAGACTTTCCTACAAGGTAGAGCGTTATAGCGAAGAACAAGCCAAACAATAAAGAGTAAGAACGTGTATTTAAGCATATAGTTGCTTTTTTACACGTTTTTCATGTGACATGAAAGAGGGAACAAGTTTGAAAACATATAGTAGAGTTTATGCAAGAATTGATTTGGATGCGATTGCATACAATATGGAACAGATGAAACACAATCTGAGACCTGAGACAAAAATAATGGCAGTAATAAAAGCCGATGGGTACGGGCATGGTGCTGTGCAGATTGCAGAAATGTTGGAAAATATAGAATATATCTGGGGATTTGCAGTAGCAACACTGGATGAGGCGGTTGTTTTGCGGACAGAAGGGATTCAGAAACCGATTCTGGTTTTGGGTTGCGTGTTCCCGGATCAGTATCTGTCCATGTTGAAGCATAATATACGGATGAATGTTTATACGGAAGAAATGGCAGAGTCCATTTCCCAGATGGCGGCAAGAGAGGGAATGACTGCTTATATGCACATCAAGTTAGATACCGGCATGGCAAGGCTTGGTTTTGACATCCATGAGGATGCAGTAGCAGCCATTACTAGAATCAGTCAGATGAAGAATGTGGTTATGGAAGGAATTTTTACTCATTTTGCCAAAGCGGATGAAGTGGATAAAACCTTTACAGAAAAACAAATCAATAAATTTTATTGGATGGTAGACCAATTAAAAGAAAATGATGTTGCATTTCAGTATGAGCACTGTGCAAATAGCGCTGCAATCATCGACGTGAAAGAGGCGAATTTTGATTTGGTTAGAGCAGGGATTGCCACATATGGACTTTACCCTTCCGAAGAAATTCAAAAAGAACAAGTGAGATTGAAACCGGCTATGGCACTAAAAAGTCATGTGGCTTTTGTAAAGGAGATTGAAAAAGGTACGCCGATTAGCTACGGTGGCTCCTTTGTTTCCGAAGAAAAGATGACGATTGCCACCATTCCGGTAGGTTATGCCGACGGTTATCCACGAAATCTATCTAACATGGGCTATGTCTTAATTCGAGGCAAACGGGCACCGATTGTGGGGAAAGTTTGTATGGATCAGTTCATGGTTGATGTTACCCAGATTGATGGCGTAAGTTTTGGTGACAAGGTGACGCTTATCGGAACAGACGGCAATGAAACCATTACCGTAGAAGATTTAAGTGAACTTTCAGGACGTTTTCATTATGAATTTATTTGCGATTTAGGAAAACGAATCCCGAGAGTATATGTGAAGAACGGAAAGATTTCAGAACAGGTAGACTATTTTGCATAGAAACAACATGCACTAGAATACATCCGAAAAAATTGGAAATACTGATTTTATCAAAATAAATCGGAGTGTGAACAAAGTGCAAATTAGACGTGGAGATATTTTTTACGCAGATCTAAGTCCGGTTGTGGGTTCTGAACAAGGCGGAATCAGACCGGTATTAATTATTCAGAATGATATTGGGAATAAACATAGTCCGACGGTAATCTGCGCAGCAATTACGTCAAAAATGAATAAGGCAAAATTGCCAACACATGTAGAAATAGATGCATCCAAATACCATATTGTAAAAAATTCTGTGGTTTTATTGGAGCAGATTCGAACCATTGATAAACAACGTTTAAAAGATTTAGTGTGTCATGTGGATCAAAGATTGATGACAAAGGTGGACGAAGCACTGAAAATCAGTTTGGAACTTCATACATAATGGAAAACAGTGTTTTTAAACTGTACAAATGGATGAAACAGTGCTAAAATGAACAGGTAATTTTTAGAATACGAAAAGAGGGAAAAAGATGTCAGGACATTCAAAATTTGCGAATATCAAACATAAAAAGGAAAAGAACGATGCGGCAAAAGGTAAAATCTTTACAAAAATCGGTAGAGAATTAGCTGTGGCTGTAAAAGAAGGCGGCGGTCCGGATCCGGCAAACAATAGTCGTTTGCGTGATGTGATTGCGAAGGCGAAAGCAAACAATATGCCAAATGATAACATTGATAGAAGTATCAAAAAGGCAGCCGGAGATGGGGATGCGTCCAACTATGAGCGTGTTACATATGAAGGATACGGACCAAATGGTACGGCAATTATTGTTGACGCATTGACAGACAACAAGAACCGTACTGCATCAAATGTTCGTAATGCATTTACAAAAGGAAATGGTAACGTAGGTACTCCAGGCTGTGTTTCGTTCATGTTTGACAAAAAGGGTCAGATTATTGTGGATAAAGAAGAATGCGAGTTGGATGCAGATGATTTAATGATGATGGCGTTGGATGCAGGCGCTGAAGATTTTGTAGAAGAGGAAGATAGTTTTGAAATTTTAACAGATCCGGATATGTTCAGTGAAGTACGTGAAGCGTTGGAAACAGAAGGGATTGCAATGGTTAGCGCAGAAGTAACTATGATTCCGCAGACCTATGTGACCTTGACAGAAGAAAAGGATATTAAGAGTATTCAGAAAACATTGGATCTTCTGGATGACGATGACGACGTGCAGGAAGTATATCACAACTGGGATGAATAGAAGTGATCAGATAGGAGACATACAGATGAGCGATTATAGAATTGAAACAAAATGTATTCAATCAGGATACACACCAAAGAATGGAGAAGCGAGAGTCCTTCCAATTTATCAAAGTACGACTTTTAAATATGAAAATAGTGATGAGATGGGAATGCTTTTTGATTTGGAGAAATCAGGCTATTTCTACACCAGACTACAAAATCCCACAAATGATGCGGTAGCTGCAAAGATTTGTGATATGGAAGGCGGTGTAGCTGCTATGCTTACATCCTCTGGTCAGGCAGCAAACTTCTATGCAATTATGAATATTGCAGAAGCAGGTGACCACATTATCTGTTCTTCAGCAGTTTACGGTGGTACATATAATTTATACGCACACACCATTCGTAAAATGGGAATTGACGCTACTTTTGTAGATCCTGATTGTACAGAAGAGGAACTTTTTGCGGCATTTCAGGAAAACACAAAGGCAGTTGTGGGAGAGACTATTGCCAATCCTGCACTGACTGTGCTTGATATTGAAAAATTTGCCAAAGCAGCCCATGCACATGGAGTTCCACTGATTATTGACAACACTTTTGCGACACCGATTAATTGTAGACCATTTGAGTGGGGAGCAGATATTGTAACTCATTCTACCACCAAATATATGGATGGTCATGCAACGGCTGTGGGTGGATGTATCGTAGATAGTGGTAATTTTGATTGGGAAGCCCATGCAGAAAAATTCCCTGGACTTACAACTCCGGATGAGACTTACCATGGACTGGTTTATACAGAGAGATTTGGAAAAGGTGCATTTATTACAAAGGCAACCTCTCAGATGATGAGAGATTTAGGCTCTATCCAATCACCGCAAAATGCATTTTTATTAAATATCGGTCTGGAAACATTACATCTTAGGATGCCTAGACATTGTGAAAATGCAAAGAAAGCAGCAGAATATTTAATGAGTCATGAAAAAGTAGCTTGGGTAAACTGTTCCATGCTTGAAGATGATAAATATTATAATCTCGCACAGAAATACATGCCAAATGGTACTTGTGGAGTAATTACATTTGGTGTAAAAGGTGGCAGAGATGCTTGTGTGAAGATGATGGATAGTCTTAAGATGATTGCTATTGTAACCCATGTTGCAGATGCAAGAAGTTGTGTGCTTCATCCGGCAAGCCATACACATCGCCAAATGAATGAACAAGAGCTTTTGGAAGCAGGTGTACAACCGGATTTGATTCGTTTTAGCGTTGGTATCGAGAATATTGAAGATATTATTGCTGATTTAGAGCAAGCACTGGCTCAAGTTTAGGATAATCAAAAGTTTATATGAGTTTTATATAAGACGCAGAAGGAATGTATTTCTTCTGTGTCTTATTTTTATGTATGCAAATCGGAAAAACAAACATACTAAAAGATACTAAGAAAACACAAGGAGCATTGCAATGGAACAGAATAAAGAAGAAATTCGTGAAGAGATTATAGAGACCGGAAGTATAGAGTTAGAGAATCCAAATAAACAACATAAAATCAAAGTGTTTACAATTATAGGTGAAATTGAGGGGCATGAGACGGTGTCATCCAATACAAAGGCAACAAAATATGAACACTTGCTACCACAGCTGGCAGAATTAGAAGAGAGTAGTGAGATTCAGGGTGCACTCTTTTTGCTTAACACACTTGGTGGAGATGTAGAGGCAGGTCTTGCCATTGCAGAAATGATTGCGTCTCTAAGTAAACCAACTGTTTCATTAGTGCTAGGAGGGAGTCATTCTATTGGTGGGCCTCTAGCAGTAGCAGCGGATTATTCTTTTATTGTGCCATCAGGAACTATGGTAATTCATCCGGTTCGGTCTGCAGGTATGTTTATAGGTGTGAAACAAAGCTATTTAAATATGGTTAAGACTCAGGACCGTATTACGGGATTTATTTCAAAACATTCTAAGATTAGTCAGAAACGGATCGAAGAACTTATGTTAAATCCAACAGAACTTGTGAAAGATGTAGGGACAATGCTTGAAGGGGAAGAGGCCGTAAAGGAAGGATTAATTGATGAAGTAGGTGGAATGAAAGAAGCTCTTGCTAAGTTGCATGCCATGATTGAAACAGAAATTTAATGATGACATCACATTTTTAAAGTGATATACTTATAATAGTATGTAAAAACAGGGGGAAGTTTCATGGCTTCAAGAAAGAACACACGAAAACGAAGCACAAATCATAGGTCGAAGAAGAATACCACGTCTTCAAACAAACAACAGGATGTCAGCCGTAGTTTTTTAAAGAGTGAGATTACCATTCTGGTAACTTTGGCAGTTTGTGCTTTTTTAATGATTAGCAATTTTGGTATTGGCGGATTTTTAGGAGATGCATTATCCGGACTTATGTTTGGTGTATTTGGTATGCTGGCATACATTGTGCCGATTCTGATTTTTGTGGGAGTAACTTTTATTACATCCAATAAAGGCAATACTCTCGCCTACATAAAAGCAGGTGCATGCATTGTTTTAGGAGTTATGTTTTGCACTTTATTCCAGTTAATCATGAACGAATATGTAGCCGGTACAGAACTTAGTGCCTATTATGAGATGTCACGTATACATAAAGATGGCGGAGGATTTGTTGGCGGTGTATTTGTGAATCTGTTATGTCCGGCACTGGGGCTCATTGGAACTTATTTAGTGACGATTGTTATTTGTATCATTTGTTTTGTAATTATTACAGAAAAATCATTTATTGCCGGCGTGAAAAAGGGAAGCGAAAAAGCTTATGAGACCGCAAAAGAGGATGTGAAGCGGCGAAGAGAACACGCAGAACTCAGGCGTGAACAACGTCAGAATGAGATGGTTGAGTCAAAAAGAAAAGATAGAGTTGTGTCTGGCGTTTCATTTGATACCACCATTGCGAAAAAGTCTCCGGAGGTACACGAAATCACACCATCTTCCGGTACTATGGAGCCAATGAAGGCAGAAGACCGATTGTTTACCACTCAAGAAGACTCCGGGCAGTTGGTGATAAGTCGGGCACAACCATTAGTGGAGGCAGAACCATCCAAGCCTAGAACGGTTAAAAGTGCTTTGGCAAAGGAAGAGCTGTCTGAGGCTGAGACAAAAGAAAAGAGCATAAGTAAACAAAGGACACAAGAAAGCAGACAGCAGGTGGAAGAAGCTACTGCTGGTGTGGAAAATGAGATTAAAAAGAGCGAAGAGAAACCGAAAAAAGCATATCAGTTTCCACCGCTTAAATTATTACAACGAGGAAAAAATACAGGCGGCGACTCCGACGAGCATTTGCGTCAGACCGCTATGAAACTGCAGCAAACTTTGCAGAATTTCAATGTAAATGTAACAGTGACGAATGTAAGCTGTGGACCGTCTGTTACCAGATATGAATTGCAACCGGAACAAGGTGTTAAGGTGAGTAAGATTGTGGCACTTGCAGATGATATTAAATTAAATCTCGCTGCGGCCGACATTCGTATAGAAGCACCGATTCCGGGAAAAGCTGCTGTAGGTATTGAAGTTCCAAATAAGGAAAATGCCGCAGTTATGCTTCGAGATTTGTTAGAAACAGATGATTTTAAATATCATGGTTCCAAAATTGCATTTGCGGCGGGACGCGATATTGCAGGTAAAACAGTGGTTGCAGATATTGCAAAGATGCCTCATGTTCTGATTGCAGGTGCAACAGGGTCCGGGAAATCTGTATGTATCAACACTCTGATTGTAAGTATTTTGTATAAAGCAACTCCTGATGAGGTGAAATTAATCATGATTGATCCTAAAGTAGTTGAGCTTAGTGTATACAACGGTATTCCGCATTTAATGATTCCGGTTGTGACAGATCCTAAAAAAGCAGCCGGGGCACTGAATTGGGCTGTTATGGAAATGACAAAACGGTATCAATTATTTGCAGAATACAATGTGCGTGACCTAAAAGGTTACAATGCAAAAGTGGAATCGGTTTCTGATATTGAAGATGAAAATAAGCCACAAAAGATGCCTCAGATTGTAATTATCGTAGACGAGCTCGCTGACCTTATGATGGTGGCGCCGGGTGAAGTGGAAGATGCAATCTGCCGTCTCGCACAACTGGCGAGAGCTGCGGGAATTCACCTGGTACTTGCAACACAGAGACCGTCTGTAAATGTTATTACAGGACTTATCAAAGCAAACATGCCTTCACGTATTGCATTTGCAGTTTCATCTGGTGTGGATTCCAGAACCATTATTGACATGAATGGAGCGGAAAAACTGCTTGGAAAAGGGGATATGCTTTTCTATCCAACAGGTTATCCAAAGCCGGTACGTGTACAAGGTTCTTTTGTCTCAGATAAGGAAGTACAATCCGTTGTTGAATATTTAATCAATAATGGAGAAGGTGTTACATATAATGAGGAGATTACCAAGCACTTGAATAGTGCATCTGTAGGAAATGGAAATGCCACCAATAACGTTGCTACAGATGATAAGGATGCCTATTTTGTAGATGCAGGAAGATTTGTAATCGAAAAAGACAAAGCGTCAATAGGTATGTTGCAGAGAGTGTTTAAGATTGGATTTAACCGAGCGGCAAGAATCATGGACCAGCTTGCGGAAGCTGGTGTAGTTGGAGAAGAAGAAGGTACAAAACCAAGAAAAGTACTGATGTCTATGGAACAATTTGAACAATATATTGATGAATGTCTCTAAGAGCGAAGCGAGGAAAAGAAAATGGCACAGTTAATTGACGGAAAACTAATTTCCGCACAAATTAAAGATGAATTAAAAGAGGAAGTGGCACAGCTAAAAGAACAGGGCATCATCCCGTGCCTTGCTGTGATTCAAGTGGGGAACGATCCGGCTTCTTCTGTGTATGTTAACAATAAGAAAAAAGCATGTGCATATATAGGGATTGAATCTCTTTCTTATGAACTGGAAGATGGGGTTACCCAAGATGAATTGCTTGGTATTATCGAAGATTTGAATCAAAATGAAATGGTACATGGGATTTTAGTACAATTACCGCTACCTAGACATATTGATGAAAATGCAGTGATAGAGGCCATTGTACCTTCAAAGGATGTAGATGGCTTCCATCCCGAAACAGTAGGAAATATGTGTATTGGAACAAGAGGGTTTCTTCCATGTACACCGGCAGGTATTATTCAACTATTAAAGAGAAGCAACATTGAGATAGAAGGAAAGGAATGTGTGATTGTTGGCAGAAGTAATATTGTTGGGAAACCAATGGCGATGCTTCTTCTCCGGGAAAATGGAACCGTCACCATTACCCATTCCAGGACAAAAGATTTAAAAGAAGTGACAAAGCGAGCAGATATTCTTGTGGTTGCAATTGGAAAACCAAAATTTATTACAAAGGAATTTGTAAAAGACGGTGCTGTTGTCATTGATGTTGGAATCCACCGCAATGAAAATAACAAACTTTGTGGTGATGTGGATTTTGATGATGTAGTGGAAAAAGTAAGTGCAATTACTCCGGTTCCAGGCGGGGTAGGGCCGATGACAATTGCAATGCTTATGAATAACTGCGTTGAAACAGTGAGAAAGTAAGATAATTGATGAGTGAAGAGAAAATAGCAGATATTTCTTGCTATTTAGGTACGAATGCTTTATCATGATAAAGTAAAGAAAAATAAGGAGGCAGAACATGTACAAGATAGTAAAAGCCCAAAATTTGGCGGAAAAGATATACCTCATGGATGTAGAAGCTCCACGAGTAGCGAAACATTGTGAACCAGGACAGTTTGTCATTGTGAAGATGGATGAAAAGGGAGAGAGAGTTCCTCTTACCATTTGTGATTATGATAGAGAAGCAGGAACGATTACCATTGTATTCCAAGCATTGGGAGCATCCACACAAAAGATGGCACTTTTAGGTGAAGGAGATTATTTTAGAGACTTTGTTGGACCGCTTGGATGTCCATCAGAATTTGTAAAAGAAGATATTGAAAGTTTAAAAGGTAAGAAGATTTTATTTGTTGGTGGTGGTGTTGGTGCGGCACCAGTTTACCCACAGGTAAAATGGATGCACGAGCATGGCGTTGATGTAGATGTCATCATTGGTGCAAAGACAAAAGATATGCTTATCTTAGAAAAAGAGATGACAGCAGTTGCTGGAAACTATTATCCATGTACCGACGACGGTTCCTATGGTCATGCAGGAATGGTTACCACAAAGATTGAAAAATTAGTAGAAGATGGTAACAAATATGATGTTTGTATCGCAATCGGACCAATGATTATGATGAAATTTGTCTGCTTGCTTACAAAGAAATTGGAGATTCCAACAATCGTAAGTATGAATCCAATCATGGTGGATGGAACAGGTATGTGCGGAGCGTGTCGTCTTCAAGTTGGAAATGAAATCAAGTTTGCATGTGTAGATGGACCAGAATTTGACGGACATTTAGTTGATTTCGATCAGGCAATGAAGAGACAACAGATGTATAAATCAAAGGAAGGGCGTGCACTTCTGAAGGAAATCGAAGGAAATACACATCATGGTGGATGTGGACATTGTGGAGGTGACGAATAATGGCTGACATCTTAAAGAAAGTACCGGTTAGAGAACAAGACCCAAAGGTACGCGCAACTAATTTTGAAGAAGTATGTCTTGGATACAACAAAGAAGAAGCAATGGAAGAGGCACAGAGATGCCTTGGATGTAAAAATGCAAAGTGTGTGGAAGGCTGTCCGGTTTCTATTGATATTCCTGGATTTATCAAAGAAATCAAAGAAGGGAATATTGAAGAAGCATATAAAGTGATTGGAAAATCATCAGCACTTCCAGCAATCTGCGGACGTGTATGTCCACAAGAAAATCAATGCGAAGGCAAATGTATTCGTGGTATCAAAGGAGAACCGGTTTCTATTGGTAAATTGGAAAGATTTGTAGCTGATTATGCACTTGAAAACGACATTAAACCAGAAAAACCAGAAACTACAAACGGACATAAAGTTGCTGTCATTGGCTCAGGCCCAGCAGGTCTTACATGTGCAGGTGATTTGGCAAAACTAGGTTACGACGTAACTGTATTTGAAGCATTGCATGAACTTGGTGGTGTTTTGGTATACGGTATTCCGGAATTCCGTCTGCCAAAGCAAAAAGTAGTAGCTAAAGAAATTGATAAAGTGAAAGAACTTGGCGTAAAATTCGAAACAAACGTGGTTATCGGTAAATCTACAACCATTGACCAATTGATTGAAGATGAAGGATTTGAGGCTGTATTTATCGGTTCGGGTGCTGGTCTTCCTAAGTTTATGGGGATTCCTGGTGAAAATGCAAATGGTGTATTTTCGGCAAACGAATATTTAACAAGAAGCAATCTGATGAAAGCATTTGATGATTCTTATGACACACCAATTGCAGCTGGTACGAAGGTTGCAGTTGTAGGTGGCGGAAATGTTGCTATGGACGCAGCTAGAACAGCACTTCGCCTTGGAGCAGAAGTACATATTGTATATAGACGTAGTGAAGAAGAACTTCCAGCCAGAGTGGAAGAAGTTCATCATGCAAAAGAAGAAGGTATTATCTTTGACTTACTTACAAATCCAACAGAAATCGTTGTTGATGACAATGGATATGTAAAAGGTATGAAATGTGTGAAGATGGAACTTGGTGAACCGGATGCTTCCGGAAGAAGAAGACCGGTAGTTATTGAAGGTTCTGAATTCGAGATGGAATTGGATACAGTTATTATGTCACTTGGTACTTCACCTAATCCACTTATTTCTTCTACCACAGAAGGTTTGGAAGTAAATAAATGGAAATGTATTGTAGCTGATGAAGACACTGGTAAAACCACAAAAGAAGGTGTGTATGCCGGTGGGGATGCAGTAACAGGTGCTGCAACAGTTATTTTAGCTATGGGTGCTGGTAAAGCAGGTGCGAAAGGTATTCATGAATATTTGAGTAATAAATAGTATGGAGTATTAAAATGCAATTAGCACTTATTACAGCATTAGGCGTTGGCGGAGCCACGATTATTGGTGTACTGATTGGATTTCTATTTCAAAAAGTACCACATAAATTTAACGATGCAATTTTGGGATTTGCTGCCGGTATTATGTTGGCCGCAGCAGTATTGGGACTCATTGTTCCATCTTTAGAGGAAGGAAATATTTGGATTACTGCGGTTGGTATTTTGATAGGCGCTGTTTTTTTGAATGTTGCGGATAAAGTCACACCTCATTTGCATCATATTACAGGTGTGGGGGAGGAACCACACGCAGAAAGTCAAAGGCACTTAAATAAAGTCATGCTCTTTGTTATGGCGATTGCAATACATAATTTACCAGAAGGAATTGCGGCCGGGGTTGGATTTGGTAGTGAAAATATTGGGAATGCAATTACGGTAGCCTTAGGTATTGCACTTCAGAATATTCCCGAAGGTATGGTGATTGTATCGCCGCTTATTATGGCAGGTATTAAAAAGCGCAGAGTTTTTGTAATTGCTGCTTTTACGGGAATTATTGAAGTGGTAGGCACAATGATAGGGTTCTTTGCAGTATCCATAGCTACGGCAATTTTGCCATTTGCGCTTGCATTTGCAGGCGGAACGATGATTTATGTCATCAGTGATGAGATGATTCCGGAGACACATAGCCATGGGTATGAAAGAATGGCAACATATTCACTTTTATTTGGCTTTATTACAATGCTGATTATGGACTTTTATATTGGATAGAATGAAGATATGAGAATTACATTAATAACAGTCGGTAAAATCAAAGAGAAATATTTAAAGGATGCAATTGCAGAATATGCAAAGCGTTTAAGTAAGTATTGTAAACTTGAGATGATTGAGGTGGCAGATGAAAAAACACCAGATAATGCTAGCGAGATTACAGAACATGCTATACGAGCAAAAGAAGCGGAAAGAATCTTGAAGTATGTAAAAGACGATGCTTATGTAATTACACTGGAAATTCAGGGAGAGCAACTGACATCAGAAAAATTAGCTGAGAAAATAGAAAAACTAGGTATCCAAGGAACCAGCCACATTATCTTTGTTATTGGAGGCTCCATTGGACTTGGAGAAGAAGTTCTAAAAAGATCTGATTTTGCCCTTAGTTTCTCAAAGATGACATTTCCGCATCAACTTATGAGGTTGATATTACTTGAACAGGTATACCGGAGTTATCGGATTATAAATGGGGAACCATATCATAAATAAGTAGACAAGAAAACGTCTGGGAATCTCAAAATGAAATTCCCAGACGTTTTTTATGTAGTAATACTTCTAGAAATATTAGAATTTGATTTCTCTTCCTTCTTTTTTCCATTCCATAAATTCTGCAGTGGCAGCAAAGATAACATCACCTGAAGAGTTGATTGCTGTTTCAAGAGAGTCTTGAATAATTCCAATAATGAAACCAACACCAACTACTTGCATTGCGATATCATTTCCGATTCCGAATAAAGAACATGCCATTGGAATCAAAAGCAGAGAACCACCGGCAACACCTGAAGCACCACAAGCACCTAATGTTGCAAGAATACTTAAGATAATGGCTGTAGGGAAGTCAACTGCGATTCCCATTGTGTGGGCAGCGGCAAGTGTCATTACAGTAATTGTAATAGCAGCTCCGTCCATGTTGATGGTTGCTCCAAGTGGAATAGAAACTGAGTAAATGTTCTTGTCTAATCCCAGTTTTTCACAAAGTGTCATATTCACAGGGATGTTCGCTGCAGAACTACGTGTAAAGAATGCGGTAAGACCACTTTCTTTGAAGCAACGAAGTACCAATGGATATGGATTTCGTCTCAAGCAAATAAACACAATAAATGGGTCGATAATAAGTGCCATAACTAACATACATCCAACTAATACTGCTAAAAGTTTTCCATAATCAGCAAAGATATCCAGTCCCTCAGTTGCTACAGAATTATATACAAGACCAAGAATACCAAATGGTGCAAGATTGATAATCCATTTTACAGATTGTGATACTGCGTTAGAGAATGCTTGCAAAGATTCTTTTGTGTGGTCTGATGCTAATTTTCTAAGTGCAATACCAAAAATGATAGCCCATGTTAAGATTCCTACATAGTTTGCATTTGCAATAGACGCTACCGGGTTTGCCACCATATTATTGAGAAGATTTTGCAATACTTCTACTATACCTGTTGGTGCAGCCCCTGTAACAGCATCCGTGAGACTGAGTGTAACAGGAAAGGCGAAGCTTCCGATAACAGCGATAAGAGCTGCTAAAAAAGTACTAAGCATATACAGTAAAACTACGGTACGGAATGCTTTTCCGGTGCCTGTTCCACCCTGAGCTAATGCAAGGGAACTGGTTACAAGAATAAATACTAAAATAGGTGCAACTGCTTTTAACAATCCAACGAAAATATTTCCAAGGATAGCGATAGCAGATGCCTTTGGAGCCACTAGTCCTAAAATCACACCGATTACCAAACCGATGAAAATTCGAAGAATGAGGCTCAGTTGATTCCATTTGTTTAACAATTTTTTCATGAGTTTTTCTCCTTCGTTTGAAATTTGATTATATAGGTAAATTATACCACTTTTTAAAGAAAAGAAAAATGTTTTTTATCATTTACATTATATATATTTCTGTGCTATAATCATTTTACGCGTTGACGCTTTAAAGCGCAAAATCAAAAACAAGAGAGAGGTTATACATAATGCCGATTACAGAAATTTTAGAGCGTAATTGTAAACTATACGGAGATGATGTTTGTCTGGTAGAAGTCAATCCAGAAGTGAAAGAAAATAGAAGAGTAACATGGAAAGAATTTGAACTCATTGAATCTAATTCACCGTCTTATTATCGTCGTGAAATCACATGGAATGTATTTAATGAAAAAGCCAATCGCTTTGCAAATCTCTTGATTCAGAGAGGAATCAAAAAGGGAGATAAGGTTGCTATTTTACTTATGAACTGTTTGGAATGGCTTCCAATTTATTTTGGTATTTTAAAAACAGGTGCATTGGCGGTTCCCTTAAACTTCCGTTATTCTGCAGATGAAATCAAGTATTGTGTGGAACTAGCAGAAGCGGATATTTTGGTGTTTGGGCCTGAGTTTATCGGCCGTGTGGAAGAGATTGCAGATGAGATTATGGAAAATCGTTTACTCTTTTACGTTGGACAACATACTCCAATTTATGCAGAAGATTATTTGTCGCAGACTATGAATTGTTCCAGCCAATCTCCAATGATTCGCATTAATGATGAAGATGATGCGGCAATCTATTTTTCATCAGGAACAACGGGATTTCCAAAGGCCATTTTGCATAACCATACCAGCCTTATGCATGCATGTAAAGTGGAACAGAACCATCATAGTACAACAAAAGAAGATGTATTTTTGTGTATTCCACCGCTATATCATACCGGTGCAAAGATGCACTGGTTCGGAAGCTTTTTGGAAGGTGGAAAGGCAATTCTGTTAAAAGGAACAAAACCGGAAACCATTATCAGAACAGTTTCAGAGGAAAAATGTTCTTTGGTATGGCTTTTGGTTCCATGGGCACAGGAAATTTTGGATGCTTTGGATCGTGGTGATATCAAATTAGAAGATTATGAATTAAGCCAATGGAGATTGATGCATATAGGGGCACAACCGGTTCCACCGAGTCTGATCAAACGTTGGAAAGGCTATTTTCCAAATCATCAATACGATACCAATTATGGTTTAAGTGAATCCATTGGACCAGGATGTGTACATCTAGGAGTGGAAAATGTACATAAAGTAGGTGCAATTGGTAAAGCCGGATATGGATGGCAAACGAAAATTGTAAATGAAAACAGAGAAATTGTTCCAAAAGGAGAAGTGGGAGAACTTGCTGTCTTTGGCCCAGGTGTCATGACATGTTATTACCGTGATGAGAAGGCAACTGCTGAAGTAATGGATGAAGAAGGCTGGCTATATACAGGAGATATGGCGCAGGAAGATGAAGATGGATTTATCTATTTGGTTGACCGTAAGAAGGACGTAATTATCAGTGGTGGTGAGAACTTATATCCGGTTCAGATTGAAGATTTTATACGTGAATATGATGCTGTAAAAGACGTTGCAGTGATTGGACTTCCTGATAAACGTCTTGGAGAGATTGCTGCGGCGATTATTGAAATCAAACAGGGATATGACTGTACGGAAGAAGATATTGAAAAATTCTGCTTGAAGTTACCTAGATACAAAAGACCAAAGCAAATTATTTTTGCTGACATTCCACGTAATCCAACCGGAAAGATTGAAAAACCAAAATTACGTAAAATGTACTGTGGTGAAAGTGTTGTTGCATTGCAAAATCGTTCATAATGATAGATACAACGGAGATTGTTTGAAACAATCTCCGTTGTTTTTGGAGTTATTTGATGAATATATCTGCTTTTTCTCTTGGAAGAAGTGCAGAGGTATAAGCAACGCCATTTGGTGTAGCTAAAGATACTTGTACATCATAATATTTTTCTGAATCATAAGCGTTTGTTTTATAATACAAATCTGAGATGATCAAATCATTTTTTAATGCGTCGATGCTATCATAATCAGAAATCATAACTGGAGCATTTTCTGTGTAGATTTCCAATGATTGTATGATGTATTTATCAAAGATGGATTCTGTTAATGCACCATATTCTTTGCTGTGTTCATGAGCTAACATATATTTTTCAATCAGAGCAATGGTTTGCGTGAAGCTTGAATATACCGGACAAGAATAGCTTTGATATTTGGAATCATACTCGCTTCGAGCTGTAAAATATCCAAGCGTGGTATCCGTCAAAGTTTTGGAATAGGTAATCGGGGTATATTCTGCAATATATGTTTCAAAGAGATGTTCCTTTTCCTCTTCCGTTAAATATATGGACATATCATAAACGCCATCGCTCCAATCAACATATTGAATTTCTTTCCAGTCTTTTTTGTATAGTGCACAGATGTCGTCTTTGAATTCTTTAGTTGCATATATCTCATCATAAAGTTCAATATTAGCTGCCATACTCATAAAATATCGACGATTCTTGACCGTTCCATTTTTATAACGATATTCAACATAAAGCCATTGCCTTTGATCTAGTTCTGAAGCGAGTTCTAACATTTGTGTGGAAGAACTAACTTCCATTGTCATCAATGCATTGGTGTGGACAGTTTCATCTTCATAAAGTTTCTGTTCTGTGATATTTTCTATCAACTGATAGATTTTATCCAAGTATTCGCCGGAAATACCATCATTTTCAATCTGATCTCCATAATACATATCTGTATCAATCACGATTGCATCCAGTTCATCCAATTCTGGCATATATGTATCGTAGCCAAATATATCAAACCAGAAAATACATGCGAATCCAAGAGATGCAACAATGCAAGCAACCATTTGTTTTTTATGAGACCAGAGTCCACGAATGTCAAACTGGAAGATACTCTCTATAATTCCATGAAGTAGAAGAGTGCCTATTACAAAGCCAAATACCATCCAGATATTTTTTCCAACGGAAGCTACGGTGCTTAAATATACACCTACATACAAAGTAAGTGGAAGCACTAGCAGTATCCGAATAGCGGAATTACATTTTGTAAAAGCCATTGCACATCCGGCTGATTCGGAAGGGCGTTTGCAGAATAATCTACATGTGAGAATTGCTACAAGTACAATCATGATTATGATTACAACAAAATCCATCGTATGCAACTGAGGAGTCCAATCTTGCAAATGAGTATGAATTAACTTGTATACCAATCCAATCGGCGAGAGGTAATTCAAATAATGGGAGTTCCCTTGGCTGGTTACATAGGTGTGAAAATATTCATTCGCATAAGTTGGATATAAATAGCGTATCAAAATCGGAGCATAAGCTGAGAATACTCCAAATGCGAAAAAAGCCACAATTGGATGTCCGGTCATAACCATTGCCAAAACGGTAGTGAACAATGTAATCAAAAATATCAGTACCATACAGATGAAATTCCAAAACAGATTCATCAATATCATCTTGCTAAGGAATCCATACGCTGCCAACATAAGACATTCTAAAAGAAAACTGATAGAAAATGGTACAATAAATATAATGCAAGCGGTGCATATCCTTAACATAAACCATTGCTTTCTGGTCATTGGCAGAGAATCATAAAAATCAATTTGCTTTTTCGAGTGAAGATAACGAAAACAATCAAAAGCCAGAAGAACTGCCACAAACATAACCGGCACAACATAGCCTGCACTTGGTCTTGTCATTTCATCAATTCGTTCTATCAAGTACTGAGATTGAAAGGAACTAGTATAATGATCCGAAGAGTAATTCTGAACGGACAAAAATAATACAATGAATTGAATAAAAAACACAAGACATGCAGAAAAAACAGATGTCATATGATGTTTTATGATTTCACGAATTGTTTTATAAAATGAGACTTTGCATGTCATATCCAACTACCTCCGTTTCACTGATAAAGATTTCCTCTAATGTAAGTGGAAGAGATTCATAATAAACAGGTTCCAATGTTTGAATCTTAGATTCGATTTCTTCCTCTTTTCCGCGTATGGTCATGGTTAATAGTTTCCCTCTGCGCTGCATCTTCAGAATATTAAAATTCTGTTCTATGTATTCGTCAGCTTCTGCAGGGAGTACACACTGTACCTTTGTCAGATTACATTTCAAATCCTCCAATTCTTTGGATAGGAGAACGCCACCTTTATGGAGAAGTCCAATATGATCACAAATGTCCTCCAACTCCCTTAAACTGTGAGATGCAATAATCGGAGTAATCCCTTTTTCTTCTATTTCTTTTGCAAATAGACTTTTAATAGCCTGCCGCATGACAGGGTCTAAGCCATCAAAGGTTTCATCACAAAACACATAAGATGCATTGGAGCAGATTCCAAGTAAAATGGAGATTTGTTTTTTCATACCTTTTGAAAAAGTATTGATTTTTCGGTTGTAATCCAATCCAAAGTTATCCAGAAACTCTCGAAAACGAGTTTCTTCAAAAGTAGGATAGAAGTTCTTATAAAAAGAGATCAAATCGGATGGTGTTGCGTTTGGGTAGTAAAATTGGTCATCTGAGATATAAAAAAACTTAGATTTCGCGTTAGGGTTATCCCATACGGGCTCTCCATCCACATAAATCTGTCCCGAATCCGGTTTTAAGACACCTGCCATCATGCGAAGGAGTGTGCTTTTCCCGGCACCATTTGTACCTAGCATTCCAAATACAAGGCCGTTTTGAATGGTTAATGTGATTTGGTCGACCGCTTTTATATCACCAAAGGTTTTTGTTACATTTTTTATCTTAATCATCTGTCCACCTCCATATAAGTTGAAGCAATCTGTTTGGCGATTACTTCTTGAGAGATTCCAATTGCCTTACAATGTGTTAAATGTTCCCTCAGTTCCTTTAATATCTTTTCCTTTTGCTTTTGTGCCAAGGTTTCATCTGCACGTACAAAGTTGCCGCGACCTTTTATAGAATAGATATAACCATCACGTTCCAATTCACTGTAAGCCCTCTGAATAGTATTGGCATTGATGGAAAGTTCGATGGCAAGAGCACGAACAGAAGGAAGCTGCGTATCCGGTTCCAGCGCACCATTTAATATCAGAGTTTGGAAACGATCAATAATCTGTTCATAAATGGGGCGTTTATCGTTGTAGTCTATGATAATCAAATTCATTCTCCTTTCTGAAATTTTTTAAAGTGTATTAACTGTATTAGTACACTTATTATCACATGTTTGTATATTTTTGTCAATGAATATGATGGAAATAAGAAAAATTTAATCATTTTATAGATATTTTTAATATTTTTATAGAAAAGATTGACAAACATATTTTTAAGTGCTATTGTAAATTAAAATTTTATAACGGCAGGTGAAGTTCTTAGGGGAATGGCGAAAGCCTACCGAAGGAGTAAAACTCTCAGGTGTTCGAAATCGAATGGGGACTAAGAATGGATGTGGCTCTGGAGAATCTCAAATATGAGTACCGAAGGTGCAAGGTGATAAGTCGCCGAATCTCTCAGGTAAAAGGACGGAGTAGGTAAATATAAACGCTATGTTTATGTCTACTTTGTATGTGATGTATTCTTCGGAGCAGTTGAACTTTCAGCTGTTCCGTTTTTTATGCATAGGAGGAAAAAAACATGTTACAATCATTGGAAGCAACACTTTACCCTATTGTGGTAAAAATCAACGAGTATTTATCAAGCTATATCTTGATCGTCTTACTTATTGGAGTAGGTCTTTGGTATACTATTAAGACTCGTTTCGTTCAAATTCGCTATTTTGGCGCAGGTATGAAGAAAGTATTTGGAAATATTTCTTTAAAAGGTGGCAAACAAGCACAAGGTATGAGTTCATTCCAGGCTTTAGCAACAGCTATTGCAGCTCAAGTAGGTACCGGTAATATCATCGGTGCATCAGGAGCTATTCTTACAGGTGGTCCTGGAGCAATCTTCTGGATGTGGGTAATCGCATTCCTTGGTATGGCAACAATCTATGCCGAAGCAACATTAGCTCAAAAAACACGTGTGATTGACAAAGAAGGAAATATCCATGGTGGTCCTGTTTACTACATAACAACAGCATTTAAGGGTGGATTTGGAAAATTTTTAGCAGGTTTCTTTGCTGTAGCAATTATCTTAGCTCTTGGATTCATGGGTTGTATGGTACAATCCAACTCTATCGGTTCCACAATTGAAACTGCATTTGGTATCCCAGGATGGGTAGCAGGTCTTGCATTAGTTGTTATCTGTGGATTTATTTTCCTTGGTGGAGTACAACGTCTTGCATCTGTTTGTGAGAAAATTGTTCCTATTATGGCAGCTATTTTCTTACTTGGCGGTTTAGTAATTCTTGGAGTTCGTATTCAATATGTTCCTGCAACATTTGGTATGATTTTCAAATATGCTTTCACTCCACAGGCAATCATCGGTGGTACATTTGGTGCGGCAATCAAAGCTGCTATCAGCCAAGGTGCAAAACGTGGTCTTTTCTCAAACGAAGCTGGTATGGGTTCTACACCTCACGCACATGCACAAGCTAACGTTGAAAAAGCTCATGATCAAGGTATAGTAGCCATGGCAGGTGTGTTTATTGATACATTTGTTGTGTTGACATTAAATGCACTTGTTATTATTGCAACATTATATACAGCAGATGGTCCACTTGCAAATTGTGGAGCAGCTGCAGCAAGCACAACCATTACAAAAGCAAATCTTGCACAGACAGCATTTGGTACAGTATTTGGTTCAAACTTTGGTGCTATGTTCGTAGCAATCTGCTTGTTCTTCTTTGCGTTTTCAACCATTCTTAGTTGGAACATGTTTGGTAAGATTAACGTGGTATACTTATTTGGCAAGAAAAATGCAAAAACATGTACAGTTGTTTACACAGTAATCGCATTAGTATTCATTTTCCTTGGAACATTAATGTCTAATGATTTGGTATGGGAACTTACAGATGCATTTAACTATTTGATGGTGCTTCCAAATGCCATTGCTCTTTTTGCATTGACAGGAATGGTAAAATCATCACTTGGTGAAGCAGAGAAAAAATAATTAAAATAATTGATGCGAATTAAAAGCCTATGCGTTATAATACATGCATAGGCTTTTATAATGAAAAGTACTTTGGTCAGATAAAAGGAGAGAAAACGTATGAAAAAATTTATGGATGAGTTCAAGGCATTTATCAGCCGTGGAAACGTGATGGATATGGCAGTCGGTGTTATTATCGGTGCGTCTTTTAAGGCAATTGTAGATTCGTTAGTAGCGGATATCATTAATCCTTTATTAGGATTGTTTGGAGGAATGAATTTCAGCGAGTATAAGATTCAATTATCAGGAGATGCTACATTGAATTACGGAAATTTCATCACCTCCATTATTAATTTTGTAATTATGGCATTTGTAATTTTCTGTATCGTGAAATTCATGAACGGATTATCAGCAAAGTTTGCTAAGAAAGAAGAAGTTGTGGAGGCAGAACCTACTACAAAGATTTGTTCTTTCTGTAAGAGTGAGATTGCGATTGAAGCAACAAGATGTCCACATTGTACATCAGAACTTAGTGAATAGAATTACATAGAATTTTCACAAGGGCTAACAGGAGTTGAGCCCTTGTTCTTATTGAAAAGAAGGATAAATTATGTCAAAGGAATTAGAGATTCATTACAATAAATTTTGTGAAGACAAACGTTTAACAAGAAAACATGGACAAGTGGAATATATCACATCCATGAAATACATCCATAAATATTTGGAACAATTGCCAAAGGATGCAAAAATTCTCGATATAGGAGCGGGCACCGGAAGATACTCCATCGCATTAGCAGAAGAAGGTTATGATGTTACAGCAGTGGAACTCATAAAGTACAATCTTGGAATTTTAAAATTAAAAAGCGACAAAGTAAAAGCATATCAAGGAACTGCGCTCAAACTAAAACGTTTTGAAAATGACACATTTGATATTACATTAGTATTTGGCCCAATGTATCACCTCTACACATTTGAAGATAAAGTGAAAGCACTATCAGAAGCGAAAAGGGTGACAAAACCTGGTGGTATTATTTTAGTTGCTTATATTATGAACGAGTACAGTATTTTGACTCATGGGTTTAAAGATAATTGCATGAAAGAAAGTATTGCCAGTGGAAAAGTGGATGATGCGTTTCATGTGATTGCAGAGCCAGAGGACTTATACGATTATGTGAGATTAGAAGATATTGCAGCATACAATGAAGCGGCCGGTTTGGAGCGTATTCAGATTATTGCGGCAGATGGACCTGCAAATTATATGAGACAGACGTTAAATGCAATGGATGACGAAACTTATGAATTGTTTGTTCAGTATCATTTGTCTACCTGCGAGAGGCCTGAACTATTAGGTGCAAGTGCCCATACGCTGGATATTTTAAGGAAGGTATAGAAAATGAGACGAGAAGTTGACTTAAAAGAAATTTCGGACGGAAATTTATATGGACCAAATGATATGGTAAAAGCAGATTGCGGTGATTGCAAAGGTTGTTCTGCCTGCTGCCAAGGAATGGGCGAATCCATTGTATTAGATCCATATGATGTATATCGTTTGACAAAAGGTCTCAATCTATCTTTCGAAGCATTGTTAGAGGATAAGATTGAATTGAATGTGTTTGATGGCATAATTTTGCCAAATTTAAAAATGGCTGGAAAGAATGAAGCCTGTGCATTTTTAAACGAGGAAGGAAGATGCAGCATACATAGTATTCGCCCTGGAATATGCAGATTGTTTCCACTGGGTAGGGTTTATGCAGACGGAGGATTTCAATACTTTTTACAGGTTCATGAATGTAAAAATGAAAACAGAACAAAGGTAAAAGTGAAGAAGTGGATTGATACCCCTAATTTAAAACAGAATGACCAGTTTATTCTAGCATGGCATGATTTTGTGGAGGAAATTCAGACCAAGATGATGCAGGTTGCAGACGATGAGACATTCAAAAAAGTAAATATGTTTCTGCTGCAACAATTTTATATAGAACGCTATCATGAAGATGATTTCTACACACAGTTTGATAAACGCCTGGAAAAAGCAAAAGCAGTTGTTGCGTCTCTTGTACAAGTGTAAATCATTTACTGAAGCATAAATTGTTTGTTAAGACATAATGGAGAAGATAGATGAAATATTATTTGGCGCCACTTGAGGGTGTTACAACATATGTGTATCGGAATGCTTATCACAAACTATTTGAAACCTGTGATTTGAGAAAAGGATAAAAATTGATAAGATGATTAAAAATTATATTGCATTTGATTTGGAGACTACCGGGTTTAGTGTGGAAACAGATCAAATCATAGAAATAGGTGCTTTGAAAGTAAAAGACGGCAAAGTAGTAGACCGATTTATGGAATTCATTAAGCCTGATAAGCCGATTTCCAGTACCATTACAAGCATTACTGGAATCACAAATGAAATGGTTGCTGATGCTAGAAAAACAGAAATGGTGATTAGGGATTTTACTGAGTTTTGTGAAGATGATGTGTTGGTCGGACATAACATTATGTTTGATTATAAATTTTGTAAATTATATGCACAGAAATATGGGTATGCTTTTGAAAAGAAGGGAATTGACACATTAAAGATTGCCCGGAAGGTACATAAGGATTTTGATTCCAAGAGTTTGGGCGTTTTATGCGAACATTATGATATTAAAAACCAATCTGCTCATAGAGCATATCACGATGCACTAGCAACTGCAAAATTGTATCAGTGTATGGCACATTACTATGAAGTCCAGGATGCAAAATTATTTGAGCCGATGCAGCTTATGTATAAGCAGAAGAAAGTGCAACCCATTACAAAAAAACAGATGGATTACATTGGGACACTCTGTAAATATCACAACTTGTGTCCAGAAAAGAATGTAAAAGAGATGACAAGAAGCGAGGCTTCCAAATTCATTGATTCCATTATTTCCGAACATGGAATGATAAATTATTAAAACAGGATGATAGAACATGAAAAATAAACATTTGGTGGTTGGTATTCTGGCACATGTGGATGCTGGTAAAACGACACTTGCAGAAAGTATTTTATATTTGAGTGGAAATATTCGAAAACTAGGTAGGGTGGATCATGGAGATGCATTCTTAGATACGTATGCTCTGGAACGGCAAAGAGGTATTACTATTTTTTCCAAACAGGCAGAAGTGGAATGGAAAGAGAAGAAAATCACACTCTTAGATACTCCTGGGCATGTGGATTTTTCGGCAGAAATGGAACGGACACTTCAGGTGCTGGATTATGCCATTTTAGTGATTAGCGGCGCAGATGGAGTTCAAGGGCATGTCCAGACACTTTGGAAACTTTTAAAACGCTACGAAATTCCGGTATTTCTGTTTGTCAATAAAATGGATCAAGAGGGAACAGAAAGAGAAAGTATCTTACTGGAATTACAAAAACGTTTAGATGAAAAATGTGTTGATTTTTCTGCAGAGCAAGAGACAGATGTTTTTATGGAAAATCTGGCAATGTGCGATTATGCTATGATGGAAAAATATTTGGAAGGAGAAGGTATATCAGAAGGTGAGATACAATCTGCCATTCAAAAGCGACAAGTATTTCCGTGCTATTTTGGTTCTGCACTAAAAATACAGGGTGTAGAAGAATTTTTGGATGGGTTTGAAAAATTTACACTCACGAAAACATATCCAAATGAATTTGGTGCTAAGGTATATAAAATTTCAAGGGATAAGCAAGGTGCGCGGCTTACCCATCTAAAAGTTACAGGTGGAATATTAAAGGTTAAAACTTTGTTAAAAGAGGATGAAAAGGTAGACCAAATACGAATTTATTCTGGGACAGGATATACTACCATGCAGGAAATTGAGGCTGGAAGTGTTTGTGCAGTGACCGGTCTTGATAGCTCCTTCAGTGGAGAAGGAATCGGTATGGAATCTGCATCCATGGCACCTGCATTAGAACCGGTATTGACATATCAGATAATACTCCCTGAGAATTCTGATGTGCATGGAATGTTTGTGAAACTAAAACAATTAGAGGAAGAGGAGCCAGAACTTCATATTGTTTGGAATGAATCTACAAATGAAATTCATGCACAGGTCATGGGACAAATTCAAATTGAGATTCTAAAAAGCATGATTTTGGAGCGTTTCCAGACAGAAGTGGAATTTGGTACAGGAAGCATTGTTTATAAAGAAACTATTGAAGATACAGTAGAAGGTGCAGGACATTATGAACCTCTTCGTCATTATGCGGAAGTGAGACTACTGCTAGAACCAGGAAAAAGGGGGAGTGGACTAGTATTTGATACGGATTGTAGTGAAGATATTTTAGATAAAAATTGGCAGAGGCTAGTTTTGACACATTTGGCTGAGAAGAAGCATAAAGGTGTACTAACCGGTTCTGAAATTACAGATATGAAAATCACCTTAATCAATGGTCGTGCCCATCTAAAACATACGGAAGGCGGGGATTTCAGGCAAGCAACTTACCGTGCCGTGAGACAAGGGTTAAAACGTGCTAAAAGCGTTTTGTTGGAGCCTGTTTACGAATATCAGTTAGAAGTGCCTTCTGAGATGGTGGGACGAGCAATGACCGATTTACAACGAATGAAGGGAACGTTTTCTACACCCGAGATGGATGGTGAGATGTCGATCCTAAAAGGAACTGCACCGGTTGTAACCATGCGTGACTACCAGACGGAAGTAATTGCATATACAAAAGGACATGGACAGCTTTTTGTGTCCTTGAAGGGATATGAGCCTTGTCATAATGCAGATGAGGTAATTACAGAGATGGGCTATGATTCAGAGGCAGACCTTGATCATCCAACAGGTTCTGTGTTTTGTTCTCATGGAGCAGGATTCGTAGTAAATTGGGATCAGGTAGAGAATTATATGCACACAGAAAGCCGCGAAAAGTCTCGTAATGTACCGCAATCGGTTCCTTCTTATGTTGCTTCGTCTACCATTGATGAAGACGAATTAAAATCCATTTTTGAGCGCACATATGGTCCGTCAAAACGTGACCGTAACCAGTATGATACTACACGTACTGTGTATTCTGTGCCAGAAAAGACTTCAAGACCAAAGAAGCAAGATGACGTGGAAGAATATTTATTGGTAGATGGGTATAATATAATCTTTGCATGGGATGATTTGCATGAATTATCTGAAGTAAATATTGAAGGTGCACGTGGTAAACTCATGGATATTTTGTGTAACTATCAAGGATACAAGAAAAACACCATTATTTTAGTATTCGATGGCTATAAGGTTCCGGGAAATCAAGGGGAAGTTATAAAATATCATAATATTTACGTAGTATATACCAAAGAAGCGGAAACAGCAGATCAATATATCGAGAAGGCTGTACCGGAAATCGCAAAGAAACATCGTGTATCTGTAGCGACTTCAGATGCATTGGAACAGATGATTATTATTGGCCAGGGAGCTCATCGAATTTCTGCAAGAGACTTGTTAGAAGAAATTAAAATGACCAGCCAACAAATGCGAGAAGAACATATGCAGCTAACGAAAGATGCGAAGCAGTATTTGTTTGAAGGACTCTCTGAAAATATGGCAGAGTTTATGGATGATGTACGCATGGGGCGACGGGAATTTCATGAAGTGAAAGATATAATAGATTAGTTTAAAAAGGGGTGTGTCAAGTTTATGAATATGTATGACTTAATTGTAAAGAAAAAACAGGGAAAAGAACTTAGCGAAAAAGAAATCCGTTATATGATTACAGATTATACAAATGGAACAATTCCGGATTATCAAATGTCTGCTATGATGATGGCAATTTGCTTTCAGGGAATGACACCGGAAGAAACAAAAAATCTGACACTTGCCATGGCAGAGAGTGGGGATATGCTGAATCTATCTGCAATTGACGGCATAAAGGTAGACAAACACAGCACAGGCGGCGTAGGAGATAAAACTTCTTTGGTTTTAGGTCCGATGGTGGCTTCTCTTGGTGTAGCTGTGGCTAAAATGTCAGGACGTGGACTTGGACATACCGGTGGGACAATCGACAAATTAGAAAGTTTTACCGGGTTTCATACCAGTCTTTCTAATCAACAATTTATCAAAAATGTAAATGAGATTCATATGGCAATCGTTGGTCAGACTGCAGATTTGGCACCAGCAGATAAAAAACTCTATGCACTCCGTGATGTAACAGGAACAGTAGACCAATTATCCCTCATATCAAGCAGTATTATGAGTAAAAAACTTGCTTCCGGCGCGGATGCGATTGTACTAGATGTAAAAACAGGTGACGGGGCATTTATGAAGACTTTAGAAGATTCAGTTAGCCTTGCCGAAGCGATGGTTTCTATTGGAAAACTTGCAGGAAGAAAAATGACAGCAGTGATTTCAGAAATGGACCAGCCTCTTGGAAATGCAGTTGGAAATGCATTGGAGGTAAAAGAAGCAATTGAATCATTAAATGGAAATGGACCGGCTGATTTGGTGGAATTAGTCTTAACTCTTGGTTCACATATGGTGGTGGCTGCTGAAAAGGCAAGCTCCTTAGAGGAAGCACGAGAAAAGTTAGAGTTATCTCTGAAAGATGGTTCTGCATTTGAAACATTTAAGAAGTTTGTGGTGGCACAGGGTGGCTCAGAAGAAGAAGTGATGCATCCTGAGAAACTACCTGTTGCAAAATATGTGGAAGATGTTATCTGCAAGGAAGATGGATATGTATCTAAAATTCTGACAGAAGAAATTGGGCGTATTTCTCTTCTCCTTGGAGGGGGTAGAGAAACGAAAGAAAGCGAGATTGATTTGGCAGTAGGCTTGGTGCTTAAGAAAAAGCATGGGGACAGAGTTTTGAAAGGCGAGGCACTTGCGGAGATTCATGCTAACGATTTGGAAAAGCTGGCTTTGGCAAAGGATAGGCTTCTGAAGGCATATATAATTGCTGGAGAAGAAGTGGAGAAAAAGCCAGTGATTAAGAAAGTAATATATTAGCAAAGAGGAGTAAATCATTGAATACACGTACCTATATATGCATCGACTTGAAATCGTTTTATGCTTCCGTAGAATGTCGTGAACGTGGCCTTGATCCTATGACTACCAATCTGGTTGTCGCTGATTTGGAACGAACCGAAAAGACTATCTGTCTTGCAGTTTCGCCGGCTATGAAGGCGCTTGGGATTCCAGGACGATGCAGAATATTTGAAATTCCAAAACAAATTGCATATATTGCGGCACCACCGAGAATGCAGCTTTATATTGATTATGCTGCAGAAATTTATGGAATTTACTTAAAATACATTGCAAAAGAGGATATCCATGTGTATTCCATTGATGAAGTATTTTTGGATGTGACAGATTATTTAACTATGTATCAAATGTCAGCCAAAGAACTTGGAATCACTATTATGGATGATATTTATAAGACCACTGGAATCACGGCAACTTGTGGAATTGGCACAAATCTATATCTTGCAAAGGTTGCATTGGATATCACTGCAAAACATGTAGAAGATCACATTGGGGAATTGGACGAAGATTCCTACTGTAGAACCTTGTGGAAGCACAAACCCATTACAGATTTTTGGAGAGTGGGAGCAGGAATTGCAAAACGCTTGGAAAGCATTGGTATCCACACGATGGGTGATATT
The DNA here is from genome assembly GCA_045545895.1 of Faecalimonas sp. GTDB lineage: Bacteria > Bacillota > Clostridia > Lachnospirales > Lachnospiraceae > Faecalimonas. The sequence goes on along the minus strand of JAZQBW010000087.1, from coordinate 41,043 downwards.
GCACATACCGATGAAGATATTCTCTACAAATTATTTGGAGTGGACGCAGAACTTTTAATTGACCATGCATGGGGAAAAGAGCCCACGCTGATGTCTGATATTAAAAATTATAAACCAAAGGCAAATTCTCTGGGAAGTGGGCAGGTTCTGGGATGTGATTGTGGCTATGAAAAGGGTAAACTCATTGTAAAGGAAATGGTAGATTTACTTTGCTTAGAAATGGTTGATAAGGGTCTTGTGACCAATTCCATTACACTTCATATCGGTTACAATAGTCGTTTTGAAAAGAAACCAGCACATGGCACGATTAACATGACTGTCACAACTAGCTCGGCAAAACAGATAATATCATATGCCGTTCAACTGTATGAACGAATTATAGACAAACATACACCTATTCGTCGTTTTACAGTAACATTTAACAATGTAATTGATGAAGCGTATCAGCAATACGATTTGTTCACCAATTTAGAGGATGTTGAAAGAGAGCACAAAATTCAGAAGGCCATGCTGGATATTAAAGATAAGTATGGAAAAAATGTGATTCTAAAAGGCATGAATCTACAGGAAGGTGCAACAACCATGGAGCGGAACAAGCAGATTGGAGGGCATAAAAGTGGGGAATAGACCGAAAATGACGAGAGAGGAACGTGCAAAACAATTTATGCCTTTTGCTGCCCTCAAGGGATACCCGGAGGCTCTTGCGAAGAAGGAAAAAATAATTGTATCCAAAGTGGAAGTGTCAGAGGAATATGCTGAGGAATTGGATCGAAAGTTGCGTCAAATAAAAAAGAATGACATGGTGGAGATTGTTTATTTCTGCAATCATGAATACTTAAGAAAGACAGGTATGGTTTCAAGAATTGATGTGACGGCTAGGGTTTTAAAAATTGTGAATACAAAAATATCTTTTGCTGACATCTATGATATTCATATCATTCATTCTTAAGTCATATATTTTAAGAAGATATGGTAGAAGTGTGGCTATATTTATGGGAAAGAATATCATAAAAAATCGAGTAGCTGACGCGGCAAATATTCCAAAAGATGTGATTTGTGGCGTTCCGCTGATTCGCATGATTGGAATGGAAGAATTTTACATTGAGAATTATCGGGGAATTCTGGAATACACAAATTCTCTGATTCGCATCCAAACTAGAATTGCACAGATACAGTTAATTGGAAAGAAATTAGAAATTGTCTATTACACCAATGATGAAATGAAAGTGGTTGGTCATATTGAAAAACTGGAGTATCATCAAGGAGGATAGGTGTGTTAAAGCGAATTGCTAATTATTTGCAGGGATATGTAAGAATTAGAATTACGGGATATTCACCGGAACGTTTTTTGAATTTATGCAAACACAAAGGAATAGAGATGTGGGGATTAGAGGCGAAGTCGCAGGCATACGAAATGTACATGACCATAAACGGTTTTCGTAAACTAAAACCTATTATAAAAAAGACAAGGACACATATCATCATTACCGAGCGATATGGAGTTCCTTTTTTCTTTCATAAATATCGAAAACGTAAGGTGTTTTTTTTAAGCATTATTTTATGCATTGGCTTGATTTATATCTTGTCTCGTTTTATATGGAATATTGATATTAAAGGGAATCAATCCATTACCGACGAAGTTTTAATTGAATATTTGGAAACGGAAGGTGTTTACCATGGAATGAAACGAACAAAGGTAAACTGTGAGGCAATTGATACCAATATTCGAAAGAATTTTGACAAAATTATATGGGTTTCCGCATCCCTTGAAGGTTGCAATATCATTGTTCAGGTAAAGGAAAATACAGATACCTTTCAAGTTGGACAGATAGAAGAGACCCCTTCTGATATTATTTCTTCGGCAGATGGGATAATTACCAAAATTATAACAAGAAGTGGTGTTCCTTGTGTAAAAGAAGGGGATGTGGTCAAGGTTGGTGATATTCTGGTAACAGGAACCGTAGAAGTAAAAAATGATGCTGGAGAAGTGGTGCGAGAGGATTATAAGGCTGCAGATGCAGATATTTATGCAGAGGTACAAATTCCTTATGAAGATGTATGTAAAACTATTTATCAAGAAAAACAGTATCATAACAAGAGGCACAAACTGATCTATGTCAAACTATTTGGATACCAGTTTTCATTGGGTATCAAAAGACCGGAAACGGAAGATTATGAAATGGAATCCAAGGAAACCAGACTGCATATCAATCAGAATTTTCAACTTCCAGTTTCCTATGGAGAACATAAGGGAAAAGGATATAAATTCATAAATAAAAAACGAACCAAAGAAGAAAAAGAAAAAATTTTGAATGATAAATTAGAGTTATATTGCAAAGAATTAGAAGAAAACGGAGCTATAATATTAGAAAAACAGATTCAAATGATAGAAGATGGAGATGGTCTGAGTGCAAAAGGATATTTAAAAGTAATACAGCCTATAGGAACCACAAGGAAATCTGTTGATTTCTAGTATATTGCTGTGTTAAAATATTATGAACTATGGAGTTTAGGAAGGACAGATACATGAGCATTCTAGAAGAAGTAATGGAAATACCTGCATCCCATGAAAGTAATGTCTTTGGGCAATTTGATGCATATGCGAAAAAAGTAGAACGCACATTGCATGTAACACTCATTGCACGAGACGGAAATGTAAAAATCTTAGGAGATGCAATCAGGGTCAATCAAGCAAAACGAGTATTGGAACAATTGATTGAATTATCCAGACGTGGGAATACGATTTCAGAACAAAATGTAGATTACGCCATTTCTCTCGTTTTTGAGGACAGCGAAAAGGAACTTGTGGAAATAGATAAGGATATTATATGTCATACCTTGCAGGGCAAGCCGATTAAACCCAAAACGGTAGGGCAGAAGAAATATGTGGATGCCATTCGAAGTCAGATGATCACGTTTGGACTGGGGCCTGCCGGAACGGGAAAAACTTATCTTGCAATGGCAATGGCGATCACTGCTTTTAAAAACAATGAGGTGGGACGTATTATCTTAACTCGTCCAGCTATCGAGGCCGGTGAAAAATTGGGATTTCTTCCTGGAGATTTGCAAAGTAAAATAGACCCGTATTTGAGACCGTTATATGATGCATTGTATCAGATTATGGGAGCAGAGAGTTTTATTAAGAACTCTGAAAAGGGATTGATAGAAGTTGCGCCTTTGGCTTATATGAGAGGCCGTACACTGGATAATGCATTTATTATTTTGGATGAGGCGCAGAATACCACACCGGCTCAGATGAAAATGTTCTTAACCAGAATTGGCTTTGGCTCTAAGGTGGTTATTACAGGTGATGCAACGCAGAAAGATTTACCGGCAGGTATGGTTTCTGGTTTGGATGTGGCAACAAAGGTAGTAAAAAATATTGAAGATATTTCTATATGTAATTTAACCAGCAAGGATGTGGTCAGACATCCATTGGTTCAGAAAATCGTAAAAGCTTATGAGGAATATGAACACAAAGCAGAACGTACAAAAGAAAGAAGGAGAAAATCATGACCTTATTTTTCGAAGAAGAAGGGACACTACAGTTACCATTAGAGTGCCAGTGTCTGGCAAAAAAGGTGATAGAAGCGGCAATTGACTATGTGGAATGTCCATATGAGACAGAGGTGAACCTGCTTCTTACAATGAATGATGAAATTCATGAGATGAATCGTGATTTTCGTGAAATAGACCGTGCTACAGATGTGCTCTCGTTTCCAATGATTGATTATCCGGAAGCAGGCAACTTCGCATTTATAGAAGATAGAATAGAATATTTTAATCCGGAATCAGGTGAATTGATGCTTGGAGATATTGTGATTTCCAAGGAAAAGGTGATATCACAGGCAGAGGAATATCAACATTCTATAGAAAGAGAATATGCTTTTCTGATTGCACATAGTATGCTCCATCTATTTGGATATGATCATATAGAAGAAGCGGAGCGCGCAGAGATGGAAGCGAAGCAAAAAGAGATTTTAGAACAATTACAGATTCTCAGATGAGTCTGTAAGAAAGGTTTATAAAGGATAGATATGGGAATGGAACAAAAGAAAAAGAATAGTAGTTTTCTCATACAAGGAATGATTCTTGCCGCTGCAGGAATTATTACCAGATTGATTGGAATTGCATATCGCATCCCGGTAAATAATATTTTGGGGGATGAAGGACAAGGCTTCTATGGTTGTGCTTTCTCCATCTATAACATTGCACTTCTTTTGACATCATATAGTTTACCGCTTGCGGTGTCAAAGTTAGTTTCGGCAAGGATATCAAAAAAAGAATATAAAAATGCAATGCGCATTTTCAAAGGAGCATTGTTATTTGCGGTGATTGTAGGTGCATTGGTAGGTACCATTGTTTTTGTTTTTTCAGACTTTATTGCAGGAGATATTATGTCGTTGCGCCTTAGTGCATATGCTCTTCGAGTCCTTGCGCCTGGGCTATTTATTGTTGCAATCATGGGTGTTGTCAGAGGATTTTTTCAAGGAATGGGAACTATGATTCCAACAGCGCTTTCTCAGATTGTGGAACAGGTTGTGAATGCAATTGTGAGCATTATTGGTGCCAGTTATCTAATTGAAATAGGGAAAAAAGCAGTGGAGTCAAAGAACAATCCATCCCTGCCTTTTGCCTTTGGTGCTGCAGGTGGTACACTGGGAACAGTGTCAGGGGCATTTATTGGACTTCTATTTTTGCTTGTTGTTATGGCTGTGTTTTATCCGAAGTTTAAGCGTAGAATAGGGCGAGATCAGACAAATGATTTAGAAAGTTATCCGGAAATCTATACGGTCTTATTCTTGACTATTGCACCTGTCATTTTAAGTACTGCGATTTATAACATCAGTGAGACCCTGGATCAAGGGATTTTTAGTAACATTATGGTGGCTCAGGGGCATACAGAGAAAGAAACGGCCGAGTTACTTGGAATGTTTACCGGAAAATATAATACATTAATCAACATTCCACTGGCCATTGCCAATGCTCTTGGTGCAGCACTTATTCCTAGTTTAACAGCAACTGTGGCTACTGGAAGCCGCAAACAGATTAATGAAAAAATCAATATGGTAATTCGATTTGTCATGATGATTGCAATACCATGTTTTGTTGGATTTTTAGTACTTGCAGAACCGATTTTGGACTTATTGTATAGTGGCAATATAGAAATTCCTGCCCAAATGCTTAGGCTTGGAGCAATTACCGTAGTATTTTATTGTTTATCTACGGTTACAAATGCTATTTTGCAAGGTGTGAATAAGATGACAACTCCTGTAAAACACGGAGCCATTTCTTTAATGGTGCATCTGATTGGGTTGTATATTATGCTCGTGATTTTTAAATGGGGTATCTATTCAGTGGTAGCAGGCAATATTATTTTTTCCTTATGTATGTGTATTTTAAATGGCAGAGCATTAAAAAAAGCAACCAGATATACACAGGAGATTCTCCGAACTTTTCTCATACCATTAAAAGCCGCTGGAATTATGGGAATTACAACATTTTTGTCAAATTTGTTAATCGGGCTAGTTGCACCAAAAACATTTACAACATTACTTGCTCTTGTTCTTGCTGTCATATCCTATGGAATTGCGCTTTTAAAACTAGGTGCATTATCTTCGGATGAGATTGTTGCCCTACCAAAAGGTGCACAAATATACAGAATACTACAAAAAGCACGATTAATAGACGAAATGTATTAAATTTAAAAAAAAGCCAATACTCTATGCAAAAAGGAGTTTATTTTATGCGTAAGAAATACAGTATTGGTTTTTTGATTTTAACAATTATAACGATTTTTCTACTAGTATTTGTTTATAGAATCAGTTATCAAAAAGCGCTTCTTGACATGGAAGCTGAATTATTAGAAGAATATACGGATTTAGAAGAATGTTATTACATTAAAGGTTCCGACGGCTATGTGACTGTATATTTAGCAGATGGCAAGACAGTATACGAATATACGTCCATACCAATGGGCGATTTGCCGGAATCTATTCAAGGGGAACTTAAGAACGGAAAAAAAGTATATTCTATTAGACAAGTTTATGGTTTTTTGGAAAATTACTCCAGTTAATAAGAACCTGTGACAAAGGAGAATGTGAGGATGAATTTCGGAACAACAGTTATGCAGATTTTATCTCTGTTTCTTATTATGGTAATCGGCTATATTCTCAGGAAAAAGAATGTATTTGACGATGCCGCAAATGTACGATTTACACGATTGATTATATATGTGTCCCTACCTGCGCAAATCATAAAGGCGTTTGTGTCTAATCAAGGCATTGTTTCCAACGGCCAAGTAATGGAAATGTTTGGTATTTCACTACTTATGTATTTATTGTATGCTTTGATAGGACTGCTATTTATTCTCGTATTTCGGGTGCCGACGGATAAAAAGGGGCCTTATCTGTTTATGATGATGTTTGGTAACGTTGGATTTATGGGTTTTCCACTTACAGAGGCATTGTTGGGAGAAGAAGCTCTTATCTATGCCGTAATTTTTAATGTAATTTTTAACCTTCTTGTATATTCCGTGGGGATACTTATGATTGGCAAACAAGAAGGAGGTTTTCATTTACCTATCAAAAAATTACTGAATATGCCACTTATTTCAGCCGTGCTGTCCATTGTATTGTATTTTGGAAATATCAGACTCCCGGAAGTTGTTATACGAAGTTTGGACTACATGGGAAATGTAACAACTCCGGTAGCAATGCTGATTTTAGGTTCCACTATAGCAGGAATGGCCTGGAAGGAACTGTTTGATGAGTGGAGAATTTATGTTTTTACAGGAATTAAGCTACTCATCATACCTATTTTGGTGATTGGTTTCCTTAACCTAATTCCGAACATGAATCCGTTAATCCGGGGAAGTTTAATCCTACTTTCGGCAACACCGGTAGCAACAAATACCACCATGCTTGCAATTGAATTCGGAGGCGACATGAAGTTGGCATCAAAAGGAATCTTTTTTACCACATTACTTTGTATGTTGACCATACCATTGATTCAAATGATGGTTTAAAAATAGAAAGAGAGGACAAAAGACATGACAGAAGAAAGAATCCAAAGAATTAATGAATTATATCACAAAGCAAAAACAGAAGGTTTAACAGATGCTGAAAAAGAAGAACAACAAATTTTAAGAAAAGAATTTATTGATTCTTTTAGAAGGAATTTAAGAGGACAATTAGATAATATTTCTATTCAGGAAGCAGATGGAAGTATTACAAACTTGGGAGAAAAACATGGAATCAAAGAAGGACATTAGGAAACGTGTTCTTGTAGAGAGAAGTTTACTATCAGAAGAAATATGGGCCGAGAAAAGTTATCGAATATATGAGAAAGTAATCTCGCATCCCATTTTTCTTGATGCCGACGAAATATATTGTTACATAGATTTTAGAAACGAGGTTGGTACAAGAAAAATATTGGAAGAGGCTTGGAGACTGGGTAAGAAAGTAGCTGTCCCTAAGATATTAGAAAGTGATATGGAATTTATCTATATATACAGCCAAGCTGAGTTATCTCCAGGTAATTGGGGAATTATGGAACCGTTAACTAATACGCCGGTCGATGGGAAGAATGTACTGGTGATGATGCCGGGGGCTGTGTTCGATTTGGACAAGCATCGAATTGGCTACGGCAAAGGATACTATGACAGATATTTAGCAAAACATCCATATTACCAAACTATGGCACTTGCATTTGAACTGCAAATGTTAGAAAATATACCTGCAGATGAATACGATATCTGTCCGCAAATCATTGTTACGGAGGAACATATTTATGCTTAATCATTTACCGAATGATCCAATGCTTTGTTTAAGCGTAGTAAATACAAAGCTTAGGGATCAGTATAAAGATTTAGATTCTTTGTGCGAAGATTTTAATGTGGACAAGCATAGCTTAATTGAAAAGTTGTCTGCCATAGATTATGAATATGATACAGAGCAGAATCAATTCATTTAGTCTAAACTGTTAAATTTGGAGGAATGCTCGATGAAAGAAATCGAAAGACAAATAGAAAACATGGATATGACGTTGGAAGCTCCCGTAAATGAGCCGGAACGCCAATATTATTATATAAAAAAGGCTCGTACATATGTTGAAAAGGTAGTATCAGAAATTGGAAGACCATTAACTTTCTGTGTGACCACTTTTGGATGTCAGATGAATGCCCGTGATTCTGAAAAATTGGTCGGTATATTGGAACAGATAGGTTATGTAGAAGAAGCCGATGAAGAAAAAGCAGATTTTGTGATTTTCAACACATGTACAGTTCGTGAAAATGCCAATATGAGAGTCTATGGAAGACTTGGTCAGTTAAAGAAAAATAAAAAGCTCAATCCACACATGATGATTGGACTTTGTGGCTGTATGATGCAGGAGCCGGAAGTGGTGGAAAAACTAAAAAAACAATACCGCTATGTTGACCTTGTTTTTGGTACTCATAATATCTATAAATTTGCAGAGTTAATTGTAACACGTTTTGAGTCAGAACGTATGGTGATTGATATTTGGAAAGATACAGATAAAATTGTGGAAGACCTTCCAAACGAACGCAAATTTACCTTTAAGTCAGGGGTAAATATTATGTTTGGATGCAACAATTTCTGCAGTTACTGTATTGTTCCATATGTGCGTGGCCGTGAAAGAAGCCGTAATCCGAAGGATATTATCCAAGAGATTGAACGTTTTGTTGCAGATGGAGTAGTCGAAGTTATGCTCCTTGGTCAAAACGTCAATTCCTATGGGAAAACATTAGATGAACCAATGTCATTTGCCCAGCTGCTTCAGAAAATTGAGAAGATTGAAGGACTGGAGCGTATTCGCTTTATGACATCTCATCCAAAGGATTTATCAGACGAACTCATTGAAGTCATGGCAAATTCCAAAAAAATCTGTAAACATTTACATTTGCCGGTACAATCCGGTAGCACAGAAATCTTGAAGAAGATGAATCGTCGATATACAAAAGAACAATATTTGGAGTTGGTTAAAAAAATTAAAACAGCTATTCCGGACATTTCTTTAACGACAGATATTATTGTGGGCTTTCCGGGAGAGACTGAGGAGGATTTCTTAGAAACTATGGATGTGGTAAAACAGGTTCGCTATGACAGTGCATTTACCTTTATTTATTCTAAGAGAACCGGAACCCCTGCAGCCGTTATGGAAAATCAGGTTCCGAATGATGTGGTGAAAGACCGTTTTGACCGCTTGCTTAAAGAAGTACAAAGTATTTCGGCAGAGGTCTGCAGTGTACATGAAGGAACCACGCAGACGGCTTTGGTAGAATCTGTGAATGACCATGATAGTACTCTTGTAACAGGAAGACTTAGCAACAACTTACTTGTACATTTTCAAGGTGATAAAAGTCTGATTGGGAAAATTGTAAATGTGCATTTGAGAGAATGCAAAGGATTTTATTATTTAGGTGAAATGGTATAATTTCCAATTAATATTAAAAATAAGAACGTCCAAACTATGTAGTAGATTACATAGGGAGGATGTTTTTTTATGGCAATGAAAAAATTAAGTGAATATTTATTTTTGTGGGCACTTGGGGGAACTCTTTATTATTGTTTTGAACTAATATTTCGTGGTTTTTCTCACTGGAGCATGTTTCTGCTTGGAGGAATCTGTTTCGTATTTTTCTGGGTACAGGGGAAATTACTTCATTGGGATGACCCGCTGTGGCTTCAGGTTATTCGTTGCACCATCTTTGTGGTTGCGTGTGAATTTATTACAGGGATTATTGTAAACAAATGGCTAAATTGGGCAGTGTGGGATTACAGTGACCAGCCATTTCAATTGTATGGACAAATCTGTCTTCCATTTGCAACTATTTTTTCTGGACTATGCGCAGTTGGCATTGTGGTTAGTGGAAAACTGATGCATTTCCTTTATAGGGAAGAAAAACCGATTTTTCATATTTTATGAGTAATAAATATTTGTAATTTGGGGCAAATTGGGCTATAATTTACTCTGTATATCAGAAGGGATTCAATCCTTGAATTATGATTTGTGATAAGGAGAAACGACGTGGCAGAATTAACACCAATGATGCAGCAATATATGGAAACCAAAGCCCAATATAAGGACTGTATCTTATTTTATAGACTGGGTGATTTTTATGAAATGTTCTTTGAAGACGCGATTACCGTGACAAAAGAATTGGAAATCACATTGACAGGAAAAAATTGTGGTTTGGAGGAGCGTGCACCAATGTGTGGTGTTCCGTACCACTCTGTAGAGGGATACTTAAATCGCCTTGTACAAAAAGGATATAAAGTAGCAATTTGCGAGCAGGTAGAAGACCCAAAACTTGCAAAAGGTATTGTAAAACGTGAAGTGGTACGTATTGTCACACCGGGGACCAATTTAAACACTCAGGCTCTAGATGCTTCAAAAAATAATTACATTATGTGCATTGTCTATATGGATGACCAATATGGGCTTGCAGTAGCAGATGTTACCACCGGAGACTATTTTGTAACGGAATTAGACAGTGCAAGAAAACTCATGGATGAGATTGCTAAATATGCACCGTCGGAGATTATCTGCAACGAATCTCTTTATGTAAGTGGAATTGATTTGGAATATTTAAAAGAACGACTTGGAATTACAATTTATCCACTGGATTCCTGGTATTTTGATGATAATTCATGTGAAAAAGTATTAAAAGAACATTTTAAAGTGGCAAGTTTAGAGGCACTTGGTATTGGTGATTATAATAGCGGAGCCATTGGGGCAGGAGCACTTCTCCAGTATTTATACGACACACAGAAAAATTCCCTTTCACATTTAACTGGAATTACAGGTTACACCACGGGAAAATATATGCTCCTCGACAGCTCTTCTAGAAGAAACTTAGAACTTTGTGAAACTCTCCGTGAAAAGCAAAAGAGAGGCTCCCTTCTTTGGGTGCTAGATAAAACAAAGACAGCAATGGGGGCGCGTACACTTCGCAGTTACATAGAGCAACCATTAATCCACAAAGATGAGATTGTAAAGCGTCTGGAAGCGGTGGCTGAATTAAAAGACAATGCAATTACTCGTGAAGAATTGCGGGAATATTTAGCTCCTGTATATGATTTAGAACGTTTAATCAGCCGTATCACATATCAATCTGCTAACCCTCGTGACTTGATTGCATTTAAGACATCTCTTAAAATGCTACCTCACATCAAATGTATTTTGGGGGATTTGACATCACCATTATTAAGGCAGTTACACGATGAATTAGATTCCTTAGAGGAACTGTGTGATCTGATTGAAGTTGCCATTGAAGAGGAACCGCCACTTGCGATGAAAGAGGGCGGCATCATTAAAGCCGGTTATCATGAAGATGTAGATAAGCTTCGCAATGCAAAAACCGAAGGAAAAACTTGGCTTGCAGAAGTGGAAGAAGAGGAACGAGAAAAAACCGGAATCAAGAATCTTCGCATCAAATACAACAAGGTATTTGGATACTATTTGGAAGTAACCAACTCCTATAAAGATCTGGTGCCGGATTATTATATGAGAAAGCAGACACTCACCAATGCAGAACGTTATATCACTCCAAGATTAAAGGAACTGGAAGATATGATTCTTGGAGCAGAGGACAAGTTATATGCACTGGAATACGAGTTATATTGTGAAGTGCGAGAACGGATTGCAAGTGAAGTGGTACGCATTCAAAAGACTGCAAAAGCCATTGCACAGTTAGATGTGTTTGCATCTATGGCATATGTTGCAGAACGCAATAATTTTGTTAGACCAAGCATCAATGAAAAAGGTGTGATTGATATTAAAAATGGTCGTCATCCGGTAGTGGAAAAGATGATTCCAAATGAGATGTTTATTGCAAATGATACTTATTTGGATGATAAAAAGAATCGTATTTCCATCATTACAGGACCAAATATGGCAGGTAAATCTACTTACATGAGGCAGACTGCGCTGATTGTGTTAATGGCGCAGATTGGTTCTTTTGTTCCTGCTGACAGTGCAAATATCGGTATTGTGGACCGTATTTTTACCCGTGTAGGTGCATCTGATGACCTTGCTTCCGGTCAAAGTACCTTTATGGTGGAGATGACAGAGGTTGCCAATATACTGCGAAATGCCACAAGTAAAAGTTTGTTGATATTAGATGAGATTGGTCGTGGTACCAGTACATTTGATGGACTTAGTATTGCATGGGCGGTTGTAGAACATATTAGTAACAAACGACTTCTTGGGGCAAAGACCTTATTTGCAACTCATTACCATGAACTCACAGAATTAGAGGGGAAACTGGACAGTGTCAACAACTATTGTATTGCGGTCAAAGAAAAAGGGGACGACATTGTATTCCTTCGTAAGATTGTAAAGGGCGGAGCAGACAAGAGTTACGGTATCCAGGTGGCAAAACTTGCCGGTGTGCCGGATGGTGTAATTCAGAGAGCAAAGGAAATTGTGGACGAACTCATTGAAGCGGATGTTGCGACAAGAATCCGTGAGATTTCCGTGCAGTCTAGTGAGTCTACAAAAAAGCAAAAGAAGTATGATGAAGTGGATTTAGCTCAGATGTCCTTGTTCGATACAGTGAAGGATGACGATATTATTGAAGAATTGAAACAGATTGATGTGGCTCAGTTAACACCAATCGAGGCACTTAATACCCTTTATAATTTGCAAAACAAATTAAAAAACAGATGGTAATCTAGGAGAAGATTATTATGGCTAACATTCAAGTTTTAGACCAAATTACAATCGATAAAATTGCAGCAGGTGAAGTGATTGAAAGACCGGCATCCATTGTGAAGGAATTAGTAGAAAATGCAATTGATGCAGGCTCTACCGCTGTAACAGTAGAAATAAAAGAAGGTGGTATCTCCTTTATCCGCATTACAGATAATGGATGTGGAATTTCCAAAGAAGAAGTACCCCTTGCTTTTCTGCGTCACTCAACCAGCAAAATTCGCTCTGTAGAGGATTTGACAACAGTTGCAACTTTAGGATTTAGAGGTGAAGCTCTGTCAAGTATTGGTGCAATTGCACAGGTGGAACTTATTACAAAAGAGAGAGATTCCATGCTTGGCACACGGTACAGAATTGAAGGCGGAGTGGAAAAATGCATCGAAGATGCAGGTGCTCGGGACGGTTCGACATTTTTAATACGAAATATATTCTATAATACACCTGCAAGAAGAAAATTTTTAAAAACAGCTATGACAGAGGCTGGACACGTAAATGAACTTATGATTCGTCTTGCCCTTTCTCATCCGGAAGTATCTTTTGAGTTTATCAATAATGGTCAGACAAAATTACATACTTCTGGAAATGGAAAATTAAAAGATACTATTTACAGTCTGTTCGGTAGAGAGATTGCCATGAATCTGCTTCCTGTAGAGGCAGAGTTTGCGGGACTTAAGGTTACTGGATTTGTGGGAAAACCATTGATTTCCAGAGGGAATCGCAACTATGAAAACTATTTTATCAATGGCCGTTATGTAAAAAGTAACATTATCGCAAAAGCCATTGAGGATGGATATAAAGAATTTATTATGCAGCATAAATATCCGTTTACCGTACTTCATTTTGAGGTAAATGGTTCGGATATTGATGTGAACGTACATCCTACCAAAATGGAGCTTCGTTTTAGCAATCAACAACAGGTTTATAATTTTGTGTTTGATGCAATTAAAGATGCTTTCGCATTAAAGGAACTGATTCCGAAGGTGGAACTTCCGGAAGCGAAGGTGCCGACTGCATCTTCTGTTACACCAATAGCAAAACCAGAAGAAAAAAACTTGGATTACTTCATGGAGAAGATGAAGGAACGAGTGGCCTCTTACCATAATCAATCATCACAGGCAGAAGTGAAAAGTGTATATGATGTTCACAGGGCGGATGAGCAGATAAATCGCATTCGCGAAACTGTAAATTACGGTAAGTCCTTGGAGACGAAACCTTTAGCAAAGCAGGAGGTCTCCACATCTCAAGTGTATACGCCAAAAGTGGAAGCTTCGGTTGCTACAGAGCAGTTAAATCTATTTGAAGAAAGACTTCTAGCAGAAGAATCGGTTCAAGAACACAAAATCATAGGTCAATTATTTGATACTTATTGGCTTGTGGAATTTCATGAACAATTATATATCATCGACCAACATGCTGCCCATGAACGTGTTTTGTATGAAAAGACATTAAAGGGCATGAAAACAAGAGAGTTTACTTCTCAATATTTAAGCCCGCCGATTATTTTAAATCTCACCATGCAAGAAGAGGAAGTGTTAAAAACACATATGGACAACTTTGCAAGTATCGGATTTGAGATTGAGACCTTTGGTGGCTCTTCTTATGCGGTACGTGCAGTTCCGGATAATCTGTTTAGCATTGCCAAAAAAGATTTATTGATTGAAATGTTAGATAGTTTGGTGGATGGTATTAATTCGTCAGTTGCGCCAGATTTGATCGCAGAAAAGGTGGCATCTATGTCGTGCAAAGCAGCCGTGAAAGGAAATTCCAGATTATCACGAACAGAAGTAGAAGTTTTGATTGGAGAATTGTTAAAACTTGACAATCCATATCATTGTCCTCATGGAAGACCAACCATTATTTCCATGACTAAGCGAGAATTAGAAAAGAAATTCAAGAGAATTGTTTAGGAGAAATATGAAGAAACCTTTAATTATCTTAACAGGACCAACTGCAGTTGGAAAAACCAAAGCCTCTATAGGCCTAGCCAAAGCATTAAATGGCGAGATTATTTCTGCAGACTCTATGCAGGTATATAAATATATGGATATTGGTTCTGCCAAGATTCGTCCTGAGGAAATGGACGGCATTACACATTATCTGATAGATGAATTAGAGCCGGATGAGGAATTCCATGTGGTTCGCTTTCAGCAGATGGCCAAAGCCGCAATGGAAGAAATCTACGCAAAAGGAAAAGTTCCCATTGTGGTGGGTGGGACAGGCTTTTATATTCAGGCGCTTCTTTATGATATTGATTTTACGGAAAATGAAGAAGATACGGTCTACCGCACAGAATTAGAAGCATTGGCACAAGAAAAAGGTGCTGAGCATCTTCATGAAATGTTAAGGAAAGTGGATCCGGAATCGGCTGATGTAATTCATGCCAACAATGTAAAACGCGTGATTCGTGCATTGGAATTTTATAAATTAACGGGGCAGAAGATTTCTAAGCACAATGAAAAAGAACGAGCCAAAGAGTCGCCTTATGAGTTTTGTTACTTTGTTTTAAATGATGATAGGCAGTTACTCTATGACCGTATTGATCTGCGTATTGATAAAATGATAGAAGATGGTCTTTTAGAAGAGGTTTCAGCATTAAAAAATAAAGGCTATACCAAAGATATGGTTTCTATGCAAGGTCTTGGCTATAAGGAAATCTTAGACTATTTAAATGGAGAATGTTCTTTGGAGGAAGCCATTTATGTTTTAAAACGAGATACGAGGCACTTTGCAAAACGTCAGCTTACATGGTTTCGTAGAGAACGGGATGTCATATGGGTTGATAAAAACAAATATGACCATGATGAAAATCAAGTTTTAGATGTCATGTTGTCATATGTAAAGGAAAGGATAAATACATCATGTTAGACACAAAAACAATGTATAAGGAATTAGGAATTTCTGAAAAGGTTTATTTGTTTGGCAAACAGATTGAAGAGACCTTGCAAGATAGATTTCATGAAATAGATAAAACTGCAGAATACAATCAGTTAAAAGTCGTTCATGCCATGCAAGAGTGTAGGGTGAACGAAGGTTGTTTTCACTATGCAAGCGGATATGGATACAGTGACCAAGGGAGGGATACCTTGGAAGAAGTATATGCAAAAACATTCCACACAGAAGCTGCACTGGTACGCCCACAGATTACTTGCGGAACCCATGCATTGGCATTGGCACTTTCTGCGAATTTGCGTCCGGGAGATGAGCTTTTGTCTCCGGTTGGAAAA
The DNA here is from genome assembly GCA_045545895.1 of Faecalimonas sp. Lineage (GTDB taxonomy): Bacteria > Bacillota > Clostridia > Lachnospirales > Lachnospiraceae > Faecalimonas. The sequence continues at coordinate 25,084 of JAZQBW010000087.1, read as the reverse complement.
CCATACGACACACTTGAAGAAGTAATTGGCATACGAGAATCAAAAGGTTCTTTGGCAGAGTATGGAATCTCTTATAAACAAGTAGATTTACTGGAAGATGGCACTTTCGATTATGAAAATATAAAAAAGGCAATCAACGAAAAAACAAAATTAGTGACCATTCAACGCTCTAAAGGTTATCAGACCAGACCAAGTTTTTCTGTCTCTCAGATTGGAGAACTGATTGCATTTGTTAAGAAAATCAAACCAGACGTAATCTGCATGGTAGATAACTGCTATGGTGAGTTTGTAGAAACAATTGAGCCAAGCGATGTGGGGGCAGACATGGTGGTTGGTTCCCTGATTAAAAATCCAGGAGGTGGACTTGCCCCGATTGGTGGTTATATTGCAGGAACCCAGGAGTGTATTGAAAATTGTGCATATAGATTGACATCCCCTGGACTAGGAAAGGAAGTGGGAGCATCTCTTGGTGTGATGCAGTCCTTCTTTCAGGGATTCTTTCTTGCACCGACTGTTGTTGCAGGGGCATTAAAAGGCTCCATTTTTGCAGCAAATATTTATGAAAAATTAGGTTTTTCTGTCATTCCTAACGGAACAGAAAGCCGTCATGATATTATTCAGGCAGTGACTTTTGGTTCACCGGAAGGTGTGATAGCTTTCTGTCAGGGAATTCAGGCGGCAGCACCGGTAGACAGCTATGTAACTCCAGAACCATGGGATATGCCGGGGTATGATAGTAAAGTTATTATGGCGGCCGGAGCATTTGTGCAAGGTTCATCCATTGAACTTAGTGCGGATGGTCCAATTAAGCCACCATATGCAGTGTACTTTCAAGGTGGACTTACTTGGGAACATGCTAAGTTTGGTATCTTAATGTCATTAGAAAAATTGGTACAAAGAGGAATTGTTACATTATGAGTTCAAAACGTGTCATAATTGTTGGTGGAGGCGCTTCCGGTCTGGTTGCCGCAATCCAGGCGGCCAGAGGTGGCGGGGAAGTCACCATTATTGAACAAAAAGAGAGACTCGGTAAGAAAATACTATCTACCGGAAATGGTAAATGCAATTTAACAAATGAATACATGAATTTGGAATGTTTTCGCGGAGAAGATATGTCTGCTGTTTCAAAGGTGTTAGAACATTTTGGATATGAAGATACCCTTTCCTTTTTCGAAGGCTTGGGAGTGCTCCTGAAAAATAGACAAGGTTATATTTACCCGATTTCTGATCAGGCATCCACCATTTTAGATGTACTTTGCTTTGAAATCAAAAAGCTAAATGTATGTGTGGTCTTAAATGAAAGAGTAGAAACGATCAAAAAAGAATCAAATGAATTTTTGATAAACACCAATAAAAAAATTTATACATGTGATGCAGTTATCTTGGCAACAGGTGGAATGGCAGCTCCTGCCTTGGGCTCTGACGGAAGTGGATATCGTCTTGCCAAATCATTTGGGCATACTGTTTCTGACGTAGTACCCGCCTTGGTACAGCTTGTTGGCAACGGAAATTATTTCAAACAAGTTTCCGGTGTAAGAACAAATGCAATTGTAAAGTTATTTGTAAATGGAAAATATGTTGTTTCGGATATAGGAGAGCTTCAGCTTACCAATTATGGTATTTCAGGTATTCCTGTGTTTCAAATCAGCCGTTATGCTGCAAAAGCATTGCATGATGAACAATCAGTCTATGCGGAAATTGATTTTCTTCCAACCATGTCGGAGAAAGAACTGAAAAACTTCGTTTTTACCAGAAAAAAACAACACGGAGAACGTTTGGCATCTGAGTTTTTTATAGGAATGTTGCACAGCAAGTTGGCATCCATGCTCTTAAAAGAAGCATATATACCGTCTCATATTTCTGCCAATGAAATCAGAGAAGACAAATGGGATACATTATTGGAATTCATAAAACATTTTCGTGTTGAGATTGTTGACACAAATTCCTTTGAACAAGCTCAGATTTGTGCAGGTGGAGTACATACCAATGAAATAGATTGTAATACTATGGAATCTGTTTATGAAAAGAATTTATATCTTACCGGTGAACTTTTGGATGTAGATGGAATTTGTGGTGGTTATAATTTGCAATGGGCCTGGGCAACCGGTTACATTGCAGGAAGAAATGCAGTGAAAGGAATGTAATATGCTTCGAATTGGACAATTAAACTTACCACCAAATCACAGTGAAGAAGACCTATTAAAAAAAATAGCAAAAACACTGCGTATTTCAGAAAGAGACGTAAAAGAATATCACATTAAGAAAAAATCAATTGATGCAAGGAAAAAACCGTTGCTTCAGTTGGTTTATACAGTTGATGTTGAAGTTGTGAATGAGGTCGGAGTTTTAAAAAAGCAGAAAGGAACTCAGGTTTCCGTTGCAAGAGATAAGATATATGAATTTCCCGGGTTCGGCACTCGAAATATGAATCAAAGACCGATTATTATCGGGAGCGGTCCTGCAGGACTGTTCTGCGCATACCTTCTTGCAGCACATGGGTTTAAACCGGTGGTTTATGAGCGTGGTTCTTCTGTGGAAGAACGCCAAAGAGATATTGAAAAATTTTGGGAAACCGGTGTGTTAAATACAAGTTCCAATGTGCAATTTGGAGAGGGTGGTGCAGGTACTTTTTCGGATGGAAAGTTAAATACAGGTGTAAAAGACCCTATGGGGCGCAATCGAAAAGTATTAGAAATTTTTGTAGAAAACGGAGCGCCAGAAGATATTTTGTACTTAAACAAACCTCATATCGGCACAGATATTTTAATTTCTGTTGTCAGAAATATGCGAAATAAGATTTTAAATTGGGGTGGAGAAATCCATTTTCACAGCCAAATGGTAGATTTTGAATTAGAACAGGATAAGATAAAATCGGTTATGATTTTGTCAGAAGGAAAAGAAATTATTGTTCCGACAGAAACCCTAGTTCTTGCCATAGGACATAGTGCCAGAGATACTTTTTCCATGTTGTACGAAAAAAATATGCCAATGAATGCAAAAGCATTTGCGGTTGGTGTCCGTGTAGAACATCCACAAAAATGGATTAACGATTCACAATATGGAAAAGATTGTCCGTATGAACTGCCTAGCGCAGATTATAAGGTGGTTGCAAATTTGGAGAACAAAAGAGGCGTGTATTCCTTCTGTATGTGTCCGGGAGGTTATGTAGTAAATGCTTCTTCTGAAGAAGGACTACTTGCTGTAAATGGAATGAGTTATCATGCCAGAAAAGGTCAAAATGCAAACAGTGCAATTATTGTGACAGTTACACCTGAAGATTATGGAGCAAATCACCCTTTGGATGGTATGTATTTTCAAAGAAGTTTGGAGAAAAGAGCCTATGAGGAAGGAAATGGAAGGATTCCAGTGCAACGTTTTTCAGACTTTTGTGCAAATAAAACTACCGAAAAATTGGGCAGTATTGTACCTCAAATCAAGGGTGAATATCGTCTTGCTAATGTTAGAAGCATTTTTCCGAATGAAATTGCATCTTCTATTGAAGTCGGAATAAAATCGTTCGACAAACAAATACAAGGTTTTTCCAATGAAGATGTGATTTTGTCAGGAGTAGAAAGCCGAACATCCTCCCCAATCCGAATTCAGCGAAATGACCGGTTTGAAATTGAAAACACGGGGATTTATCCTTGCGGAGAAGGTGCAGGATATGCAGGTGGCATTACCTCAGCTGCCATAGATGGCATGAAAGTGGCTGAAAGTATTGCTAAGGAATTTCTTCCTTTCGACAAAATGGAACCTGCTTACTTTGAAAAAAATTAATGCAGTTACCCTATACACTATTTTTAAATTATGTTAAAATAAATAAAGTTTGTGAAACAGAGAGGTGGAGTACGAATGAAAAGAATTGGTAATAAAAACGGATGGGTGTTATTATTGTTAATGCTTGCAGGAATTGTTTTAGGAAGTTTTGTCGCAACTTTAACACAGAATATGGCAGGCTTTCAATGGTTGAGTTTTGGTCAATCCTTTGGTTTGGATAGCCCTATTGTTTTGAATTTGGGAATTATTGTGTTTACATTTGGATTGACAATTAAGATTACTATTGGAAGTATCCTAGGTCTTTTGCTTGCAGCAATTATCTATCGTTTTATATAAATTTTATGTGCCGATAAGTCTACATAATGGTATGAAACATGCATGTAAAATTAAAGAGATGTCGGAAGAGGAACGCCCTTACGAAAAATGTTTGTTACATGGAGCATCACACTTGTCAGATACAGAGCTACTGGCAGTGTTGCTTCGGACAGGTGTGAAAGGGATAAATTCTCTGGAATTGGCTCAAAACATTTTACAAACATCTTCAGGGGAGAGCAGTATCTTAAATATTCATCAGCTCACCCTGCAAAAACTAAAGAAAATGAAAGGAATCGGTACTGTAAAGGCGATTCAAATTATATGTCTTTCTGAACTTGCAAAGAGGCTTGCAAAAACAAGTGCAAAAGAAGGACTTATTTTTAGTCTGCCGTCCACAATTGCAGACTACTACATGGAAGAAATGCGTCATCAGAAGCAGGAACAAATGAAGCTTCTGATGCTGAATACGAAGACAAAGTTAATTGGAGAGACAGATGTTTCAAAGGGAACAGTAAATGCCTCCCTCGTTTCTCCAAGAGAATTATTTATAGAGGCTCTAGAGTGCAATGCAGTATCCATTATCTTGCTGCATAATCACCCAAGTGGTGATCCCACACCAAGTGAAAGTGATGTTTTGCTCACAAAAAGGGTCAAGGAAGCCGGCGATCTAATCGGTATCCAACTGTTAGATCATATTATTATTGGAAATAATTGTTATGTCAGTTTTGCCGAGCAGCAGATGATATGACATCGAAAGGATATCCCATGTTTGGTAATATTTATGGACTTGATCTTGGAACATATGAAGTCAAGGTTTATGATAAAAAACAAGATGCAATTTGGAAAGAAAAAAACACCATTGCGATACGAAATAAGAGAGAGATTTTTTCTGTAGGCGATGCAGCCTATGAAATGTATGAAAAAGCCCCTTATAACATTGAAATTGTATTTCCAATGAAAGAAGGGGTTATCTCACGTTTCTACGATATGCAGTACCTGTTAGAAAACCTTTTAAAAAAAGAACGTCCTTTTATACGTGGTTCAAAGTATGTCATTGCAGTTCCAACAGACGTGACAGAAGTTGAAAAGAAGGCATTTTATGATTTGGTTAATCATTCTTCGGCCAAAGCAAAAGAAGTAAGAATTGTTGAGAAATGTATTGCAGATGCCATTGGACTTGGACTACCGATACAAGCTTCCCCAGGTATTTTTATTGTAAATCTGGGCGGAGAGACTACGGAACTATCTGTAATGGCATCGGGAGGTGTGGTTTTAAATCGTATATTAAAGATGGGTGGTAATATGTTGGATCAATCTATTGTGAATCAAATTCGTTACACAATGGATTTTCTTACTGGACGTCCCACAGGGGAATTGCTTCGTAAACACTTTGGTATTTGTGATGAAACGCAATCCTCAACATTAAAGATATCCGGTCGAAATCTGATGTCAGGGATTCCGGAACTGAAAGAGATTCCAGCTAGCATTGTTTGTACAGCTATGAAGGATTCATTGGAGAGCTGTGTTAGGGAAATCAAAGTCTTATTAGAACGCACTCCACCAGAAGTCTTACGTTCCATTCAACGAAGTGGAATTTATCTCACCGGTGGTCTTGCCAATCTAGCAGGACTTTCTCAGTACATAGAAGGTTATATTGGATTAAAGGTTAATACCATACCTGAGCCTGAACTTTGTACCATAAGAGGATTAAAACAGATTATTCAGTCAAAAGAATTGAAACAGTTAACTTATTCAATGTTAGATGAAAATTATGGGTGGATGAAATAAAATGAAAAGAAACAATCAAACAGCATTTACAAGTAAATACTGGCTACTTACAATTTGTGTCATTTGTGTTATTTTAATGGGTTTATCCTTGAAGACAGATGGGGTGAACGGACCATTGCGTACCATAGCCAACTACACCATCGTTCCAATGCAAAAAGGGATGAATACTATCGGAATGTGGATGAATGACTTAACACAGAATTTCGAAACACTCCAGGAAATGCGTGCCAAAAACAAAGAATTGCAGGAAAAGGTGGATGATTTAACTGTAAAAAATAATATGTTGCAACAGGAAAAGCATGAGTTGGAACGTTTAAGAGAACTATTTGCATTAGACCAAAAGTATGGTGAATACGAGAAGGTGGGCGCACACGTGACAGCAAGTGATTCAGGAAATTGGTTTCATTCCTTTATTATTGATAAAGGTGAAAAGGATGGAATTGCAGTTGATATGAATGTTATGGCAGGAGCCGGATTAGTAGGGATTGTTACAGAGGTTGGACCAAATTGGTCAAGGGTTCGCTCCATTATTGACGATGCAAGTAATGTTAGTGCTTTAGTCTTGTCTACTTCAGACAAATGTATCATAAGTGGAGATTTGACATCTATGCAGGAAGGACGGATTCCGTTTGAACAACTGGCAAACAATGACTCTGTAATTGAAGTGGGAGAACAGATTGTCACCTCCCACATTAGCAGTAAATATTTACCGGGGATTTTAATTGGTTATATCAGTGAGATTGAAGTGGATGCTAACAATCTGACCCGTTCGGGATATATTACACCGGCAGTGGATTTTCAGCATTTACAAGAAGTACTTATTATTACTTCAACAAAAGAACAATTATTGGCAGAATAAGCTAGGAAAGGAGGCAAAGGATGAATAAGATAAAAAGACCCCTTATTACAATTATGATTGTAATTGTTTGTTTTTTGTTGGAATGTACTGTGTTCCAAAGTTTATCTTTTGCGTCCATCACACCGAATCTTTTGATTATTGTTACCGCCTCTTTTGGGTTTATGCGCGGAAAGAGAGAAGGAATGTTAGTGGGTTTTCTCTCCGGACTAATCGCAGATATCTTTTTTGGTGAACTGATTGGCTTCTACGCTTTAATTTATACTGTATTAGGCTATGTGAATGGCTTTTTCAAACGAATATTCTATCCGGAAGATATAAAACTACCGTTATTTTTAATAGGAACCAGTGACTTTCTGCTTGGAAATGCGGTGTATGTGTTTATGTTTGTAATGAGAAGCAAGTTTCATTATTTTTATTACTTAGGACACATTATTGTTCCGGAATTGATATATACAATTTTAATTACATTAGTGCTATATCAAATCATTTTGCAAATAAATCAAAAATTAGAAGCAGAAGAAAAAAGGAGTGCAAGTAAATTTGTTTAGTAGTTTAAAAGAATATATTGCAAATATTTTTAAATCTCGATTGATTGTATTGATATTGGTCTTCTGCACGTTGTTTTTCATTATTATTCAAAGACTCTTTACCCTGCAGATTGTAGAAGGTGAAGACTATCTGGAGAACTATACATTGAAAATCAGAAAACCAATAGAAGTACAGGGAACTAGGGGCAATATTTATGACAGAAACGGAGAAATATTGGCCACCAACCGTTTGGCATACTCTGTTCAAATTGAAGACAATGGTTCTTATGAGGACAATGAGCAGAAAAACAAATTGATAAATGAGACCATTAATCGTGTTATCGATATAGTGGAGTCTCATGGTGACCAAGTTATCAATGACTTTGGAATTGTATTAGAAAATGATCAATATCAATTTTTACATGCAGAGGGTACCAGACGTCTTCGTTTTCTTGCGGACATCTATGGTCATGCCACCATCGAAAAACTGTCTGAGGAAGAAAAGAATTCCACACCGGATGAAGTTATGGAATTTTTGTGTGCAAACAGACGAAAAACCAGTACTGGGACTTCCTATGGTTTTGGAATTGATCAGAATAAATATGCCAAACCTCGCGTTCTTCAATTGGTAACGATTCGTTATGGAATGCATTTGAACAGCTATAAAAAATATATTCCTGTTACAATTAGTTCTGATGTCAGCGATGAAACTATGGCTGAGATTATGGAAACATTGTATGATTTACAGGGAATCAGCATTGGTGAAGAATCTTTAAGAGAGTATCCGGACAGCAAATATTTTGCGTCCATATTGGGATACACAGGAAAGATTTCACAGGAAGAATATGACGCATTATCTAAAACACAACAAAAAGAATATGCAATCACGGACATTGTAGGTAAAGCAGGAATTGAACAGTTAATGGATGAATATCTGCAAGGAGAAAAGGGAGAAGAGATTGTATATGTAAACAATGTTGGTAAAGTAATAGAAAGCGAAGTAATCAAAGAACCGAAAGCGGGAAATGATGTGTATTTAACCATTGATAAGGAATTGCAAATAACGGCATACAAACTAATCGAGGAAAAATTGGCCGGTATTATTCTGAGAAAGATGTCTAATACACTAGATTATACAAGAAATCCAGAAGGAAATGCCTCAGATGTAATTGTACCTATTGGGGATATCTATTATTCGTTTATTGGAAATGAAATTTTAGATACAGAGCAATTTGCACATGAAAATGCAAGCTCCACGGAACGTTCTGTATATAATACATTTTGTGCCAGACAGGAGTCTGCTATAAATCATATTATATCCGATTTAGAATCGGCATCTTCGCCTGCGTACAAAAAACTTTCAAAGGAAATGCAGGCTTATATGCATTACATTGCTTCTGAGCTGTTGACTACTAAAACCAATATACTTTTAAAAGATAAGATTGATGTGAACAATGAGGTGTATCAGTCATGGTTAAACGAGGAAATTAATTTATATACTTATCTTAACCATGCAATTTCGCAAAATTGGATTGATACCTCTGTAGTACAAGCATATGTGGAAGGAGAGGGAAAATATTCCGATTCTAGTGAATTGTATCAAGGAATTTTAAGATTTCTGGAAGATTATTTAAAAACGGATTATTCTTTCGAAAAATTAGTATATCGCTACATGGTAAAAGACGGCAGTATTTCTGGCACACAGATTTGCTTGCTTCTATATGACCAAGGAATTTTAGCGCCGGATGATACACAGTACAATCGTTTACTTTCGGGATATAGTCCATATGAGTTTATTCGTTCCAAAATTCAAAGTTTGGAAATCACACCGGGCCAATTAGGAGTAGAGCCATCCACCGGTTCCTTTGTTATGACAGAGGTAGCAACAGGACGTGCATTGGTATGCGCTTCTTATCCTGGCTATGACAACAACCGATTGGCAAATTCAATGGATACGGATTATTATAATCAGCTTTATGCTAGCACGTCCAATCCATTATACAATAAGGCAACACAGGAATTGACAGCACCGGGGTCTACATTTAAGATGATTTCCTCTGTTGCAGGTTTAGAGGAAAATATTATTTCCAGCGGATCGCTAATAGGGTGCAGTGGCCCATACACCAATATTTCACCAAGTCCAAAATGTTGGATTTATCCAGGTGGACATGGTAGTTTGAATGTGGTACAGGCAATCGGTCATTCCTGCAACAACTTTTATTATGATGTGGGCTTTCGTTTGGGGCTTCTGTCAGATGGAACGTATTCTTCTGACCAAGGAATTGAAAGAATCTCCAAATATGCAGAAATGTTCGGTTTGGGTGAAGTGTCTGGTTTGGAGATTCCGGAACGAGAACCTCAGATTAGTGATGAAGATGCGGTACGTTCTGCAATCGGACAGGGTTCTCACATTTATTCCACAAGTCAACTGGCAAAGTATGTCACAGGTATTGCCAATAAGGGCACTGTATATGATCTTACTTTGCTTTACAAAGTGACTGATGTGGACGGAAATATTATCAAAGAGTATGAACCAAGCGTTTATAAAGAAATACAGGAAGATGAAATCAGTCAGAGTACATTTAACCTTATCCATAACGGTATGGATTATATGGTAGAAAAAGATACCCGTTTTGCAAAAGTACGTGCAGCAGGCCTACAAATGGCTGGAAAAACTGGTACTGCACAACAAAGTAATACCCACGCAGACCATGTGTTATTTGTGGGATATGCACCTAGCGCACAACCGGAAATCGCTTTCAGCTGTCGTATCGCCAACGGTTATAGCTCCGGTTATACTGCTGATATTGGACGGGATATGGTACTAAAGTACTATGCTTTAGCAGAAGATTCAGAATTAGTTACAGGAAGTGCATCTTCTCTTGGAGTTGAAACACACGGAGACTAATTACAGGACACTTCATACCAAAGATAAATACAAAAATATCACTTATTACGAATGGAAATGATAGGAGGATTTAAAAATGGGAGAAGTGATCGTTATCACATCAGGTAAAGGTGGTGTGGGCAAGACAACAACGACTGCAAATATCGGAGCTGGTCTTGCTAAGCTGAATAAGAAAGTAGTAGTTATTGATACGGATTTGGGATTAAGAAATTTAGATGTGGTCATGGGGCTTGAAAATCGCATCGTATACAATCTAGTAGATGTAATTGAAGGTAATTGCAGAATGAAGCAAGCGTTAATTAAGGATAAACGTTATGAAACCCTTTATTTGCTGCCATCTGCGCAAACAAAGGATAAGAGTGCTATTTCACCTGGACAAATGAAAAAATTGACAGAGGAATTGTCTGAAGAGTTTGATTATGTATTATTAGATTGCCCAGCTGGGATTGAGCAAGGTTTCCAGAACGCCATTGCAGGTGCAACCAGAGCAATTGTTGTCACAACTCCGGAGGTTTCTGCCATTCGAGATGCGGACCGAATCATTGGCTTATTGGAAAAGAATCAAATAAAACAACTTGACTTAGTAATTAATCGTATTCGTATGGATATGGTAAAACGTGGCGACATGATGTCTGTAGAGGATGTGTCTGAAATACTTGCAATTCATTTACTAGGTGTTTTACCAGATGACGAACAAGTAGTGGTTGGAACAAACCAAGGGGAACCAGTCATTGAACTGGATTCTTTAGCAGGGAAGGCGTACTATAATATCTGCCGCAGAATTACCGGAGAAAGCGTTCCATTTTTAAATCTAAATGCAAATACGGGTGTCTTCAAAAAAATTTCCCGCATGTTTAAGGGTCATTAGGAGGTAAGAAGATGGGCGTATTTGAGACAAAGAAGAAAACATCCTCTGTTTTTATTGCAAAAGATAGGTTGAAAGTATTACTTGTTTCAGACCGCGTAAACTGTACACCCGATGCGTTAGACAAAATCAAACTTGAATTATATAAAACTGTTTCAAAGTACATTGATGTAACACCTCAAGAATTTGATGTGAAAATCAGTCGTACAAACATACATATTAAACTTACAGGAGAAGATTCGTGAACTCTTTGAAAAATATTTTTAAAAAATATCATTTGAAAGATTACAATTTCACACTTATCATTGCAGTTGTGCTGTTATCTACCATAGGAATTCTTGCCGTAGGAAGTGCTCTGCCGTCTGCTCAGGGAAAACAGATTCTGGGAATTCTTTTGGGACTTGTTGTAATGGTGATTATTTCCCTTATTGATTACAATTGGGTTCTCGAATTCCATTGGATTATATATGGTCTGAACCTTGTACTATTATTGTGGGTAGAATTTTTTGGTGTAGAATATAACGGAGCCAAAAGATGGATTGACTTGGAATTCACCACCTTACAACCATCGGACTTTACAAAAATATTTATGGTTTTGTTTTTTGCTAAATACCTAATGGACCATGAGTATCAGATAAAGGAGCCTAAAACAATTATCAAAGCAATCCTGTTTATGCTTCCGTCCTTGTATTTGATTGTAACACAGCCAAATCTATCTAATACTATATGCATTGCTGGAATTTTCTTTGTGTTGCTTTATCTTGGCGGTCTTGATTACAAGATTGTAGGGTCTGTAATGGCAATTGGCATTTCCGGAATCATTATATTTTTAATGTTTCTATCTTATGCCGAATCTGCTGACTTACCTTTTTTACAGGGCTATCAGCTGGAGCGTATTCTTGCATGGCGTTATCCTGAAGAATATGCTACTTCAACAGGTCTACAGCAACAGAATTCTATTATGGCAATTGGATCCGGTCAATTAAGCGGAAAAGGATTGAATAACAACTCCTTTACCTCTGTAAAAAATGGAAACTTTTTGATTGAATCGGAAACTGACTTTATCTTTGCAATTATTGGTGAAGAATTAGGATTTGTGGGTTGTTGTATTGTAATATTTTTGTTATTATTAATAATCATACAATGTATTCGTATTGGTTCCAAATCACAGACACTTGCAGGTCAGATTATCTGCGGTGGAGTAGCAGCAATGATTGGAATACAAAGTTTTATCAACATGGGTGTGGCAACTGGTGTATTACCAAATACAGGGTTATCTTTGCCATTTGTGAGCGCAGGGTTAACTTCCGTTGTGTGTTTCTACATGAGTATTGGTTTCGTTTTAAATGTTGGCCTACAGCCTAAGAAGTATTAAAAGGAGTCGAGAGAATGAATATAGGACTAATCGCACATGATTCAAAAAAAACATTGATGCAAAATTTTTGTATTGCATATAGAGGAATTTTATCTAAGCATGAATTATTTGCCACAGAGACTACCGGACGTTTAGTAGAAGAGGCTACGAATCTTACGATTCACAAATTTTTAGCCGGTCATTTAGGTGGTATGCAACAATTGGGAAGTCAGATTGCTCAGAACAACCTAGATGCATTAATCTTTTTACGGGATCCAATGGCACCGAAGCCACACGAACCAAATGTAAATGATGTGGTTCGTTTGTGCGATGTTCACAACATTCCAATGGCTACAAATCTTGCCACAGCAGAATTGTTGATTCTTGCAATTGATAGAGGAGATTTAGATTGGCGTGAAATGTATAAATAAAAGACGAAGACAAAAAAGAATAAGAAACAGGTTGCTTATGGTCCTGTTATTCATTATTGTGTTTGGCGCATTGTTCCTGTTATATTTACAGAAAAAGCCTTCTGTAGCATACTATGAAAGTGAAAATTATAAGGGAAAACTATATCAAATGCCCTTAACCGTAGATTCCCTTTGTGTTGCAAGTGATAATGTTACATGGGATGAATTTTCCACAGAGGATGAGTTGCATGCTGTAGCCTTATTTCAAATTAACGAAAATGATGTAGTTTATGCAAAAGACATTCATGAACGTATTTATCCTGCAAGTACAACCAAGATTTTAACAGCCTATCTTGCATTAAAATATGGGGAATTAACCGATATGATAACGGTTGGCGAAAATGCTGTAGGCGTCCCACTGGATTCTTCCCGAGCAGGACTCAGACAAGGAGACCAAGTTAGTTTGGAAGTACTGTTGTATGGTCTGATGCTCCCATCTGGAAATGATAGTGCAGTTGCCATTGCAGAGTATATTTCAGGAAGTGAAGAGGCTTTTGCTGAACTTATGAATCAGGAGGCTGCAAAAATAGGGGCTACAAACTCCAATTTTGTAAACGCACACGGATATCATGATGAGAATCACTACACAACCGCATATGATTTATATTTGATTTTTAATGAATGTGTAAAATATGATAAATTTTTAGAAATTATATCCTCTTCTCAATATGAAACAAATATTACGCAAAAAAATGGCACATACAGAGAAGTTTTATGGCGGCAATCCAATCAATATATCAACGGTGGACGAAGCACCCCTGATGGACTTCGTGTTGTAGGAGGTAAAACCGGCACAACTGATGAAGCCGGTGCATGTTTAATTCTTTATACAAAAGAAGGAGAGAAGAATTCATATATATCGATTGTAATGGGTGCGGATAACAAAGGGATTTTATATGATAATATGAATGAATTAATTACATCCATTTCAAGGAACAAATAGAAGAGAGGGCTCTCATAGGAGAACCCTCTTTATGATATTATGTGCTATTCATTTTTCATACTGCCGATACGGCCATAGAGACTAATCAAATAAAGTCCACTAAGTCCAACCAGCGTATACACGATTCTTGAAAGCCAACTAAGGTTTCCAAATAAAAATGCGACCAGGTCAAAGCGAAATACGCCGACCAAGAGCCAGTTGATTGCTCCGACAATTACAAGTGTCAATGCAACATTGTCACACCATTTCATGCATGTTTCCTCCTTCATGAAAATATTTCTATGTTAAGTATGAGCATGTAACGGCAGAAATATACAGTCAAAGGAAAATATATTTATGAAAGAAAAGGTATTGTATAAAAAATACTCGGAATATCTCCGGGAAAAATATGGCGAAAAAATATATAAACTTCCCATCAATCTTCCAATTACTTGCCCAAATCGGATAAATGGCTCCGGATGCAGTTTTTGTGCGGATGTAGGTACAGGATTTGAAGCAATGGAAAGTACTGTTCCTGTCTCAACACAATTGGAAACTACAAAGAAATATATTACGCAGAAATACAAAGCGAAAAAATTTATTGCATACTTTCAAAATTATACCAATACTTTTATGCCTTTGGAACAATTCCGCAATTATGTCTATGAGGCGGCGCAAGCTCCGGATATTGTTGAAATATCCATATCAACACGACCAGACTGTATTCAGACTTGCTATTTGGATGTTTTAAAAGAAGTTCAAGAACAATTTTCAATTGCAATTAATATTGAACTAGGGCTACAATCGGTAAACTATCATACTCTGGACTTTATTGAACGTGGTCATAGCCTTGCAGAATACCTGGATGCAGTTTTACTTATAAAGCCTTATGGATTCACAATCTGCACGCATATCATTTTAAATTTGCCAAATGATACCATACGCGATTCCATTGAGACTGCCAAAATCTTATCTGCTATGCATATAGATATTGTAAAATTACATTCTCTTTATATTGCTAAAAATACCAAGTTGTGTAAGCAGTATGAAGATGGTACAATAAGATTATGTACAAAAGAAGAGTATCTCAATCGATTGATTACTTTTTTGGAATATTTGTCTCCGGACATTGTTGTAGAAAGATTGTTTAGTCGTGTTCCTGAGGAGGATGCAGTATTTTCCAATTGGGAAACCAGTTGGTGGAAATTACAGGATGAACTTATAGATAGGATGACTCTACAGGACAGCTATCAGGGAAAGAAATACGACTATCTAAATGGAAGTGCTTTTAAGAAATTATTATAGGAGGTGGAATATTTGGCAACAAATACCAACCAATCCAGTGAAAAAGAATCTAATATTGTGAAATTCAAAAAGAAACAACAACTAAATATCGGAATTATTATTTTCGGTATTATTTTTATATATTTGGTGGCCACAGTTGTTATGTATATTACTGCGCCACATATTACCATTTACGAAGTGCGCCAAGGGTCTATTTTAAAGGATACTGCTTATACCGGACTTGCTATTAGAGACGAAATAGTAGTAAATGCCACAGAAAGTGGCTATATTAACTATTATGTACAAGACGGAAGTAAGGTGAAAGTGGGTTCCAATATTTACACATTATCAAGTGACAAACTTGTTTTTGACGATTTAATTTCGGAAAAAGAATTGGAACTTACTTCAGAGGAAGAACGTACTATCACTCGAAGAATTGAACAATTTAATCATGATTACCAGGAAGGAACATTTTTAGATACATATCATTTTAAGGAAGAATTAAAAGGTTCTCTTGGAACCATGAGCAGTCATAGCAGATTGGATCAATTGACCAATCTGTTAAGCCAAGGTACCGTAGATGAAGTCAGTGTTTATTCTGCGGCTGATGACGGCGTTGTAATCTACTCTGTCGATGGCATGGAGGGTCTGACAATTGATACTGCAACTGTTAGTCATTTAGACAAATCCAATTACAAAAAAATAGAGTTTGCAAATAACTCACGGATTCAATCCGGTGATTCCATCTATAAGATTATTACAGATGATGAATGGACACTTATGGTGGAATTAAATGAAGAAACTGCAAATTTACTTAGAGAGAAACAAGATGTAAAAGTACACTTTACCAAAGATGACCAGACCTTGTGGGCAAGTTTTACCATGAAGACCATTGACGGACGTTATGTGGCTTATTTGACATTTCAAAATTCAATGGTACGTTATGCCTCAGAGCGTTATCTGGATATTGAACTCATTCTAGAAGATGAAACAGGACTTAAAATTCCAAAAACTGCAGAGACAGAAAAAGAGTTTTATGTTGTTCCAAAAGCGTATATCACTCAAGGAGGAAATAGTAGTGATAGTGGAGTGCTGCTCCAGACCGTGGATGGGGATGGAGATTCTATTACAGCATTCCAGACTGTGAATATTTACTATGAAGATGAAGAAGTTGTGTATTTGGATCCAAATGAGTTTGAAAAGTATAATACTATTTTAAAACCAGAATCTAATGAAACTTATCATTTATCTGAAAAACGTACTCTGAAAGGAGTATATTGTATTAATAAAGGCTATGCTGTATTCAAGCAAATTCATATTTTATGTGAAAGCGATACTTATTATATCGTGGAAGAAGGAAATAGTTATGGCTTATCCAATTACGATCATATTGCTTTAGACAGTACAAATATAAAAGAAAATGATGTTGTATTTTAAAGGAGAGAGATAGAGATGTTAGCAGAAAATCTACAAAATGTAGAAAATCGTATTCAAGCTGCTTGTGCACGTGCAAACCGTGAGCGAAGTGAAGTGACTCTTATTGCAGTTAGCAAGACAAAGCCTGTTTCCATGCTAAATGAAGTGTACGCAGAAGGGATTCGATGTTTTGGGGAAAACAAAGTGCAAGAGTTAACAGAAAAATATGACAAGCTTCCTAGGGATGTCAAGTGGCATATGATTGGACACTTGCAACGTAATAAAGTCAAATATATTATTGATAAAGCTACTTTGATTCATTCAGTGGATTCTGTAAGACTTGCCGAAACCATTGAACAAGAAGCAGCAAAAAAAGATGTGATTGTACCAATTTTAGTGGAAGTTAATGTGGCAGAGGAAGATAGCAAGTTCGGTTTAAAAGTAAACGAAGTGTTGGGTATCATTGAAGAAATCTCAAGATTTCCACATATTCGAATCAAAGGACTTATGACAATTGCGCCATATGTCGAAAATCCAGAGGAAAATCGGCCTGTTTTTGCACGTTTACGAAAATTATCTGTTGACATTGCAGAAAAAAACATTGATAATGTTAGTGTCGAAATTCTTTCTATGGGAATGACTAATGATTACGAAGTTGCCATTGAAGAAGGAGCTACTATGGTTCGTGTTGGGACAGGCATTTTTGGCGAAAGAAACTATGACATTTAGTATAAATAGATAGGAGTGTAAATATGGGAGTTTTAGACAAATTTTTGGATATCATGAAATTAAGTGATGATGACGAGTATGAAGATGATTTCTTCGATGATGATGATTTTGATGATGAAAAACCGAAGAAAAGTCTTTTTAAAAAAGAAAAAAAATACGATTTTGATGATGACGATGATGATTTTTACGATTCAAAGGCAAGAACATCTCGTACAACCGGTTCGATGAACAAGGTTACACCAATGCGTCAGCCTGCAAGAAAGGCTTCCATGGAAGTTTGTGTAATCAAGCCAACTAATGTGGACGATGCAAGAGAGATTACAGAAACATTATTAAGCGGAAGCACTGTGATTTTGAATTTAGAAGGCATGGATTTAGAAATTGCTCAAAGAATCATTGATTTTACATCAGGTGCAACTTTCGCAATTAGTGGTAATCTGCAAAAGATTTCTAATTTTATCTTTTTAGTTACACCAACTAATGTTGATATTTCAGGAGATTTACAAGATTTACTGAATTCTTCATTTGATGTGCCATCTATCAAAACGAGATATTAGGATATAGTTATGCAAAAAGAAGAATTAATGTTGCAAAAACGATTGATAGAGCTGTCGAAGCTTGCTTATCAACGAAGCATTGTTACATTTTCTGATTTCTTGAATTTAAACGAATTGAATATTCTACATACAATACCAAAGACAGAACTGCATACAAGTTATGTTACCTTTGGTGGATATGACTACTCAGAGCGTCAGATGGTTGCTTTTCTACCTGATGCTCTTTGTTATGAGTATGAATATCCAATTTCGATTCTTAAAATCAGTCCATTGCAGAAGAAATTTTCAGATAAGCTATCACATCGAGATTATTTAGGAGCTATTCTCAATCTTGGAATTGAACGTTGTAAAATAGGAGATATATTAGTGAAAGAAGAGTCAGCAATCCTATTTATACATCAGTCATTAGAATCATTTTTAATGGATGAACTTCGCAGAATCAAACACACTTCTGTAATGACAGTGGTGGAAGATGCACGTGATTTTCATTATAAGCCAAGCACCAAGGAAATTAAAGGCTCTGTTTCCTCATTGAGATTAGACAGTCTTTTGGCACTTGCCTTTTCTTCCTCCAGAAGTAAACTGGTTACCTTTATTGAAGGTGGAAAAGTCTTCGTAAATGGAAAGTTGATTACCTCAAATGGCTATCAGATCAAAGAAAATGATATTATATCTGTCCGTGGATTGGGACGATTTCGGTATTTGGGAACTATGTCTCAGACCAAAAAAGGACGTAATTACGTTACTATTGAATTATATATTTAAAAAAGGAGAACAGATAGATAATGCAAAACAAAAAGCAAGATTCAAAACGATATATGATTAGTATTTTATGTGTGATCATTGGCATTATTATAGATCAATATACCAAATTTCTTGCAGTTACCCATCTGAAAGACGCGCCTATTCCAATCATAGAAGGAATATTTGAACTGCATTATTTAGAAAACAGGGGGGCTGCATTTGGTATGCTCCAAAATCAACAATGGTTCTTTATAATTATCGGAACAATTTTGTTAGTGGCTGTTACAATCTTATATATTGGAATGCCACCTACAAAGCGACTATTGCCTCTTAGAATCTGTATTGTTTTAATTACAGCCGGAGCAATTGGTAATATGATTGACCGCATACGATTTAATTATGTAATTGATTTCTTGTATTTTGAATTAATTAATTTTCCAATATTTAATGTTGCTGATATTTATGTGACTGTATCAACCTTTGTGCTTGTTTTTCTAATTTTGTTTTATTACAAAGAAGAAGAAATTGATGGATTGTTTCACTCGATTTCAAGGAAGAGGAAACAGGAACAGGAGTAGTAAAAATGATACACGAAATTGATGTTTTAGAATCTCAATCAGGAATTCGAATCGATAAGTTTTTATCGGATGAACTACCTGAGATGTCCAGATCCTATATACAAAAACTTATTAAAGATGATCAAGTTACTGTAAATGGAAAAATTGTAAAGGCCAACTATAAATTAGGGGCCAATGATTTCGTGGTTGTATGTCAACCGGAACTAAAGGAACCAGATATTTTGGCCGAAAACATTCCTCTCCACATTCTTTATGAGGATGATGATTTACTTATTATAAACAAGCCTAAGGGAATGGTTGTGCATCCGTCGGCAGGTCATTATTCCGGAACCTTGGTAAATGCGCTGATGTTTTACTGTAAAGATGAATTGTCCGGTATCAATGGTGTCATGAGGCCGGGGATTGTGCATAGAATCGATATGGATACCACCGGTTCCCTCCTTGTCTGTAAAAATGATTTTTCCCATCAGCATATTGCTCAACAACTAAAAGAGCATTCTATCAGAAGAGTATATCATGCAATTGTTCATGGTGTGATTGAGGAAGAGGAAGGTACTGTAGATGCACCAATAGGCCGTCATCCCATTGAACGAAAGAAAATGAGTATTAATTATAAAAATGGAAAAGAAGCTGTAACACATTACAAAGTGATTCAAAGATTTAAAAATTATACCTATATTCAGTGCCAGTTAGAAACTGGAAGAACCCATCAAATTCGTGTGCATATGGCTAGTATCAAACATCCTCTATTAGGTGACCAGTTATATGGACCACAGAAAAATCCTTTTAAGCTGCAAGGACAATCTTTACACGCGAAAATTATTGGAATTATTCACCCTCGTACCAATGCATATATAGAGGCTGATGCGCCATTGCCAGAATATTTTGAAAAGTTATTAAAAAAGTTAGAAACCTTAAATTGAACCTCAAAAAAACAGTACACGTTTCTAGCATTTTATTGTATAATCAAATATATAAATAATACTGCAAAAGAAATCGAAGGAGCGTGAATGGTATGATTATCACAATTGGTAGACAATACGGAAGTGCTGGTTATGAGATAGGTAAGAAATTAGCTGAAGATTTAGGTGTCCAACTTTATGACAAAGAGATGCTAAAGAGAGCAGCAAAAGAAAGTGGACTGTGTGAAGAACTTTTTGAATCACATGATGAAAAACCAACTAATAGTTTTCTTTATTCATTGGTTATGGATACATATTCATTAGGTTATTCTTCTAGCAGTTATGCTGATATGCCAATTAATCACAAAGTTTTTTTGGCCCAATTCGATACCATTAAAAAGATTGCTGGTGAGGGTCCATGTGTTATGGTTGGAAGATGTGCCGATTACGCATTAGAAGATTATGATAATGTCATTAATGTATTTATTTACGCTGATTTAGAACAACGTATTAGAAGAGTTGCCAGAGAATTAAATCTTACAGATGCCAAGGCAAAGGATATCATTATAAAAAATGACAAGAAACGTGCCAGCTACTACAATTACTATACAAACAAGGAGTGGGGAAATGCGAAGGGATATGACCTCTGCTTAAACAGTGGAAAACTGGGCATTGACGGAACGGTAAGAGTAATCAAAGAATATATGGAAATCAAAAAGCAAATTGAACATCCGAAGCTATAAAAAAGTACCTCCTGCATATGCGGGAGGTATTACTAATTTATGATTCCAAGTCAATAGTTGGGATGGGATTTATCATGTATACGTTCTGGCCAACCTTCGATATTTCCATTCAAAATTGCAGTAAACATTCGATTCTTTGCCCCTGGATGCTCTCGATTTAGTTGCTTCACTAAATCCTTGGCATACTCACGTTTCGTTAATCCGTCAATAGGACATCTACTTTTTGCTACGGGTAAATTATATTTATGTTGAAACCCAATCACATCTGCTTCATCCACATACATCATCGGTCGAATTACAGTTAGCTCCATGCGGTCTAAATATGTCTTAGGAGAGAATGAATGAAATCTTCCTTCAAAAATTAGAGAGAGTAGCATCGTTTCAATAATGTCATCTTTGTGATGGGCATATGCAACTTTATTACAACCCATTTCTTTAACTGCATCATTCAATGCACCTTTGCGCATTTTTGCACAAAGAGAGCAAGGATTGGTTTCCTTTCGTTCATCAAACAATATATGGGCAATATCTGTCTTTACCACACGATATGGAACACCTAATTCCTCACATAACCTCTTTAACGGCTCTGTATCGAACTTTTCATACCCCAAGTCTACAGTAATTGCACTTAGCTCAAATTTCTTCGGATAAAAGCGTTTTAGACCGTTTAAAGCATAAAGCAATGTTAAACTATCTTTTCCTCCCGAAATACCTACTGCAATATGATCTCCATCTTCAATCATCTGGTAATCATCCACAGCTTTTCTAGTATAACTTAATAATTGTTGTAATTTCATTTATGTAAATCCTTTCGAAAATTATTTTCTTGATTATCTTACCTTATTTCTAATTATAAAACAAGCAAAGAATCAAGTTGAGGTTCCTATACCCGTGTGATATAATATTTTCATGTTTAAATCCAAGTTGCAAAAAGGAGAGGGATTATGAAGTTTGTAATACAAAGAGTATTAGAATCATCCGTGAAAGTTGATGGCCAGATCATCGGACAAATAGGAAAAGGATTCATGGTGCTGATTGGTGTCGGACAAGATGATACAAAAGAAACTGCCGACAAAATGGTGAAAAAGATGGTTGGATTACGTATTTTCGAAGACGAAAATGGTAAAACCAATCTATCATTAGCTGATGTAAACGGAGAACTTTTATTAATTTCCCAATTTACTCTATATGCAAATTGTAAGAAAGGCAACAGACCAAGTTTTACAGAATCGGGAGCGCCAGATTTAGCAGAAGATTTATACGAATACATCATTGGTAAATGTAAAGAATGTGTTCCGGTTGTGGAGCAGGGAAGTTTCGGGGCTGATATGAAAGTTAGTTTAATAAATGATGGTCCATTTACAATTGTGTTAGATTCTGAAAAGCTATAGATACAATCTTATATGGAAGGAGTGCGTATAAATGAATGATGACAAAATGATTCTGGATAAATTAAATAACGCTAGTCGAAATCGAAAAAAGTGGTTTTTAATTGCGGGTATTGTTGGAGTTCTTATTGCAATTATGGTAGTCCTCATAATTATTATAAAACCTGGAAAAGAAGAATCAAATAGCAAAAATGTATCTTCGTCGACCGAAAAATATGACACAACAAAAACAGGTGATGCCCAAATAGATCCTGAAAACCTAGAACTTACAGATGAAATCGGGGCGACTGTAGATGCCGAAGAACTTGTTGCCGGAAAAGATCGTACAAACGGAATTGATGTTTCCAAATGGCAAGGAAAAATTGATTGGACAAAAGTAAAACAAAGCGGTATCGATTTTGCATTTATTCGTATAGGATATCGTGGTGAAAATGGCATCATCTATAAAGATGACAATGCAGATTACAATATTCAACAAGCACAAAAGGCAGATGTTCTTGTAGGGGTATACTTTTTCTCCACTGCAATCAGTGAGACAGAAGCAGTAGAAGAGGCACAGTGGACTGCGCAGGCAATTGAAGGCTATAGCATTTCTTATCCAGTTGTGTATGACTGTGAAGGTTTTAAACGAACAGACAGTCGTATGCACTCTTTAGACAAGGAACAACGTTCAAACAATGCACTTGCTTTTTTGAGTAAAATTACGGATGCAGGATACGAGGCCATGTTCTATGGGGCTTTAAATGAATTAAAAGATTCTGCTGATTGGAATATGGAAAAGATAGAAAAGGAATATAAAGTTTGGGTTGCGCAATATCCATCTAACACCTATCCAGATAAAAGCGTGCCGGATTATAACCGTAATTTCCATGCATGGCAATATACAAACAAAGGAAATGTTGAGGGTGTTTCCGGAAATGTAGATATGGTAGTTTGTTATTTTAAAAACAAAAAAGCAGAACCAAAGAATAAAGCCGCCACACCGGCTGATGCAAAAGCACCGTTAACAGATGAAGAAAAATTATATCAAAATGTAAATGAAACTGTCACGGCAAAAGAAGTAACTAATTTAAGAAAAAATGCTACAACTAAAAGTGATATTGTTGTTACGTTGAAAAATGGCGAAACAGTAACAAGAATTGGAATTGGCTCTAATGGGTGGTCAAAATTAGAGTATAAAGGACAGACGGTCTATGCAATTACAAGTTATTTGACAACGGATTTGACGATTCAGACTCCAGAACCACAGACTCCTGAAAAAGACGTCGTCGCAGGCCATACATTTTCACCAAAGAACGATAGTGTAACAGCAAAAGATGAAGTTAATCTGCGATCCTTACCAACAACAGATAGTGAAATTATTGGCAAACTAGTGAGTGGTGATTTTCTTCCACGTACTGCAGTAAGTGATAAAGGCTGGTCAAGATTAAACTATAATGGTCAAATCGTCTATGCCGTAACAAACTACTTAAGTAATGAAGTAATATCTCAACCGGAGACACCTGAGACACCGATTACATCCGATGGATTTACTACAGTAGATGAGCAAGTTACTGCAAAAGAGGAAACCAATCTACGCACAAAACCATCCACACAAGACTCGGAAGTAGTTTATTTGCTAAAAAATGGAGAGTATGTAAGACGCATAGGAGTTCATACAAACGGTTGGTCGAAACTAGAATACAATGGTCAAATTGTGTATGCTATAACATCATATTTGACTAATTAAACAAAATAAAAAATGTACGATTTAACTTTTGTATTTTTTATAAAAGTTGTATCGTACATTTTCTTTTTTAATTTTGTTTTCAATTTTCTCTTAATTTTACCGCTGATGCAGCCATTCTGCGTCTGGAATCATCAATGGCTGCATAGTGTTTTTTAGTAGTATTTACATCTTTGTGTCCTAAAACATCAGCCACTAGATAAATATCACCGGTTTCTTTATATAAATTTGTTCCAAATGTACTACGAAGCTTATGAGGTGTAATTTTCTTATTTGGCGTCACTTGACGAGCATATTTCTTCACCATATTTTCCACTGCCTGAACCCCAATTCTTTTACGTTGGGTAGAAAGAAATAGTGCATTTTCGTGGCCTGAAAGGGGAGTGGCGGATGCTCTTGACGTTTCTAGGTAATTTTCTAAGGCATTATGTACTTCATCACCAAAATAAACTACCATTTGGTTTCCACCTTTGCGGGTAACTGTAATTCCGTCATTTTTAAAGTCCACATCATCGATATCTAGGCCAACACACTCTGACACACGGATTCCCGTACCAAGCAGAAGAGTAAGAATTGCCAAATCACGAGCACATGTTTTCTCGTAATAAACTTTCTTTTGGCCTGTTAATGTGTCACCACATGATTCTACATAATCTAATAGTAATGCAACTTCATCAATATCCAGCCTTATAATTGCTTTCTCATGTATCTTAGGTTTATCTACAAAGATTGTCGGATTTTTAACAATGTACTTGTGGCGATACAGATATCTATAAAAGCTGCTTAATGATGAAAATTTGCGGGCTAGTCCACGCTCTGTATTTGTAATCTGTTTATCGTCAGGAGATACATACACCTTTAGATAATCCAAATATTCCTCGATATCGACCGGTTCAATATTTTCCAAGTCCTTGAATGTGAATTGATCCGTTTCGTAAGCTTTAAAAACGGGGTTATTTTCAATTAAAAAGTTAAAGAAGACACGTAAGTCATATGCGTAGGAAATTCGCGTTTTAGCAGATGTTGTAGGCTCAATCGCACGAAAATAATCCTTTACAAACGAAGGTAAGGTTTTTAGAACTTCACGTAAGCGTAAAGTGTTGTCTATGTATGATTGTTCATAATACGTTTTGATATCTTTAGCCATGAAAGTTGTGTTCCTTTCTGAAGAGTAGTTATTTATGCATGAAACAGCTTGATTTAGGCTGAATCTATGTTGATTATAGCATATC
>JAZQBW010000086.1:0-4237 GCA_045545895.1 Faecalimonas sp. | reverse complement strand
ACCGCTATGACTCCTTCCATGCCGGCTGCATTGTCCTTAGTGACAAATATTAGATCCGGCTCACCTCGCTGGAGATTGCCTACAAATTCATCATAGTCTTCTGTCTGTGTGAAATGAAGTAAACGGAATGCCATACAGGCCTGGGACTTCATATGCTGTATGATTAATTCTTTTTCTTGTGTGGTTCCATATATCAATACATTCATTTCCACACCTCCTTGTAGTTTCTTGATTTTATGATATTTGTAAATGATTTCTATTTCAATAGATATGACTTAAGTGGTCATTTTTTTACTCAAGTGGTCAAATAATTTGAATTGACAAGGCTATTTCCTTGCCCTTGCGAATATTTGGGAGTATAATGACAAATATGGTACTTTTGATTTTGGAGGCGTAATATGAAAGTCGCAATCGTGGATGACAGACCCGAAGAATTAAATAGAATATTACAGATTACAGAGAAGGCACTCCCACAGGCGATACTTTTCACGTTTCCTAGTGGCGAAGCTTTTTTAGAAACCTGGAAACACGGTGAATACGATTTAATTCTCCTTGATATATTTATGGATCGTATTTTAGGCATTGATGTGGCGAAAAAGGTGCGAGAAGATGACAAAGATGTACGTCTCGTATTCTGCACTACCAGTAATGAATTTGCTTGCGAAAGTTATGAGGTGGGTGCCAATTATTATTTACAAAAACCGATATCTGAGACCAGTTTTGCTAAGATGCTGGAGATGATTCGACTGGATCATTACGAAAAAAACCGTTTTATTACCCTTCCGGATGGGCAACAAATCGTCCTTAGAAACATTACATATACAGAATATTATAATCACTCCATTATTATTCACTCTAAGAAACGAGCGGACCTACAGACACGTATGTCCCAGACTGAGTGGGAGGAATTACTTGCAGGACATGGTTTCTTTTCGGCTTGCTCTAAAGGAATTGTGGTGAATTTCTACGAAGTTGAGCGAATGGAAAATGGAATGTTTCTACTACAAAACGGAGACTTGGTTCCTATCAGCAGGCGCAAAACAAAAGAGGTGACGGAAAGCTACGCGCGGTTTTGTTTTGAGCAAATGCGGAAAGGAGAGAACTAATGTTTTCATTTGGAAGAACTCTTGAGATTTTGCTATTTGCATTTTGTAACTTTGGACCATATGTAATACTTTCTTACTATATATTTAGAAAATATCAGCGTTACAACAAATGGTTCACCATTGTGTTATGCATATTTCTTTTCCTGATACAATTTGCAACCAGATACTGGTCCGCCATGCACGGAATCAGCACAAGCATTGTGATGAGCGTAATCAGGCTTTTTATAATTATAGGTGGATACGCTATTTTGTTTGACCGTAAATTTGGCAAGATTCTATTTATAGAACTTATTTTTGCCAACCTTGGTAACTTTATTTTGATTGCCGCTGTATGTATTGAACGGAACTTGTTCCCGAACATTGACCATCATCTTTATTGTTGGCATGCATCAACTGTCATGTTCCTGCTTCATCTGGCAATCACATTGCCTTGGGCGTTTGAAGTACGAAAACACTTTATTCCAATGCTTGATAATCATCGAGTAAACAAAGAATGGAATTATTATTGGCTGGTACCGGTAGTTTTCTACATTATATGGCAATATCAGGTAAATGGTGGTACAAAAACCGGATTGGAAAACATTCAAAACCCATTCAATGTTATTTTTTTGTTTATCATTAACTTTGGTGCTCTTCTCATCTATTACATTATGCTTATGATGGATGGTCAATTAGCAAAGAACTTAGCGTTGGAAGAAAAACAACACTATCAAGATTTAGAGCTTGTTGCATTTCAATCCCTGCAGGAACGTATAGATGAGACTAAACGTATGCGTCATGACTTGAGACATCATATTCATACGGTTTCCTACTATTTAGAGGAAAAGGAATATGACAAATTACAACAATATGTAAACGAATATCAAAGTTCTATTCCTGACGGAGAGCGTATTCGTTTTTGTGAGAATCGTATTGTTAATAATATTTTATTTTACTTTGCCTCACAGGCTCAAAAAGAACAAATCGACTTTTCTGTAGAGGTGACATTTCCCGAAGTAATTCCTTTGGGTGACCATGAAATTTCCGTCCTGCTTGGGAATCTATTGGAAAATGCATTGGAGGCCTGCATGGAACAAGAGCAATCCAAGCGACGTATTGTTGTAAAAGGAAAAAGTGATGCACATTCTCTTCTATTTACAATTGACAATACTTGTGAAAATGAGATTAAAAGAAACAAAAAGGGAGAGTTGCTTACAACGAAACCTCATGGAAATGGCATCGGTGTCAGTTCTGCCCGAAAGATTGTAGAACGTTATCATGGTTTCTTCTCAGCAGATAAGAAAGGAGATATGTTCTGCGTATCTTTTATGTTGCATTTTTAATATGAGCAAACAAGGAATTTGTTCGAAACCTCTTATGCAAGGCGCAATTGGGAAGTATTATTATCCCTCTCGCGCCTTGCGCTTTTCAAAAAAATCAGATCCACTGACAAGTGCGAAAGTGCACCAGTTATGATAGACGGAAACAAAACAATTCTTCCAAAAATTTCTTTTTTTCCTCCGTCTGCCTAATTGCCATCTCCAATTTCTCCAAACTTTTTCCGGAAATCCATGCTTTCCGAGAACGATAATAGGAGTTTGCGGCTTTCCAAAATTTCTCCGGATAAGCTATGCAGATTGAAATATATTCCAACTCCGCATCAGAAAGAGGAAGAATACGGTTATAACACTCAAGCATTTTGTGTCCCAGATTTACATTCCATTGATTCTTCTCCATGGTTTTACGTAAGAAATAGTAAAAATCAGTAAGTTGTATTCCACAATAAAAATGTTCAAAATTTGTAGTAGCAATTCCTTCGGACGTAATTAACACGTTATGGTAATTATAATCTCCGTGGGCAATTGCACCCTCTTTTTCACTTTGCTTCGCTAATTTATGATATTCTGAATTCTCAAGGCAAACATAAGCCGCCTCGGCCCACTGATACATTGCATCAAAATGTCCTAAGTAAACAAGTTCAAACTCTCCTTTTCCCACCTTATTCCGTATAAATGTCCGCACTTTTTTCATTTCCCGGTTATGTCTCAAAAATTCCTCTTGAAGATTCTCTCGGGAAGTACCTAGGACCGATGGTTGCTTCATAATCCGATGGAGCAATGCCAGATTTTGAACCCCTTCCAAAATATCTGGTTCCCGCTTGTTGTCGCACTCCCTACCACGAAACCACCTTTTTAACAAGTACTTTGTTCCTTCTTCAGAAGTGGTTAAGAGCGCTCCTTCTTTATTTTTTTCAATCACGTCTATGGCTCCATAACCCTGTCCCTGTATGTGTTGATACAACTCATATAATGCAGGGATTCGCTTTTCTGAGAACTGCATTTCCTTTAATATAAATGGACCTTGATTTGTCTCGCACAAAATTGCACCTCGAATTTTTCGGGTGCTTTTTACATCAATGTCGTATAGTTCTAATACTTCTAATTCCTTCTCCTTCATACTGCCCCCTACATTTGCATTTCCTTGTTCTTTCTAATGTATGACGAGCTATAACAAAGTATGAATCATTTAAATCTTTTCTCTCACTCTACAAAACAGCATGGCAGCCAACGTACTGATGGCAGTGGCCACAAGCCCGGCTCCAACAATCCCAGCCGGGTTTTCACTGCCATATTGACTGCGATATGCAATGATATTAATGGGAATCAGTTGTAAGGAAGAAATATTCAGAATTAAGAATGTACACATTTCGTTGCTTGCAATCCCCTTTTCTCGCACAATACCGGGAAACTTTCCCTTCCGCCTGTCCTCCTCCAATTCGCCCAATGCATCCATGGCCTTAAGTCCCGCCGGGGTTGCCGCCCAACCAAGTCCTAATATGTTTGCAATGAAATTTGTGGCAATGTATTGATTTGCTGGATGTCCCTTTGGAATATGGGGAAAGAAAAATCGAATTACCGGAGAAATGGCTTTTGTCGCCGCCTGTAAAATACCTGCTTTGGTAGCAATCTCCATAAGGCCCACCCAAAAGGACATAACTCCTACCATGGTAATACAGAGGGCTACAGCCTCTTTGGATGAGTCTAGGGCCGCATTTGTAATTTCGGCTAGATTTCCTTGCAAAGCACCATATAAGACTCCAAGAATAATCATTCCTGCCCACAGAAAATTCAGCATATAACCTCCTGATTATG
>JAZQBW010000085.1:0-6949 GCA_045545895.1 Faecalimonas sp. | reverse complement strand
ATCCTATGTAAAGGATTTTGACAAGGTGGCATTTTCCGGATATGTGGTTCTTGCAGAAGAGAGCAGCTCTGTTCGAATTGCCTGTGGAGAAAATTCCTTAGAAGGTTTAATGCTAGCCTATGACGCGGCTGGTAAACAACTGATTTTGTCAGATCAGTCAGGAGCCGGCAGAGGAGATATCTTTAAAGTAACGGAAGAAGAAGCAGGTATAAAATTTGCTGAAAATGAATTTAAATTCCGATTGACATTTGATTTCTATGGTGACGGAAATGTTCGTCTTCGTATGTATATCAATGATGAATTATACGGAAAGACAACGTTACCGATGTATGCGTCTTATTTGAAAAACAATGTCATATTACAGGCGGGAACACATGTAGCGGTACGTTCGATAGAAGGTGCAGTGGGATATGAATTGACGGAATGGGAAGAGTTCATTCGCAGTAAAGTGAACTTTGCATATTTTGGATTTACTGAAAATTGGGATGAAGAAATGGATGAAGGAATTTAAGCAGCCTGGTTTTCATGAAAGGAAAACGATAATGAGAGGTAATATAAAAAAATACGGAAAAAAGGTATTGGCTATCTTATGTGCAATAACTTTGATAGTGTCCTGCCTCCAAGGAATTGAAAAGGAAATGTCTGAAGTTAAGGCAAGCGATAGTGGAACATATACGGAACTGACATTTAAAAATTTTGGTATTCCAGACAAAGAGTTTAACGCGACATATTCATCAGAGAGCGGAATCTTACCATCTGTAATATCAAGTTGGAATAAAGTTAGAGTCGTCGGAGAAGTGACCATTGATTCAGAGGTAACAACATCTGATGCTGCGTTGTTGCTTTTCGGAGGAGATTCATCAAGTGTCAATTGGAATAATCCGAACGGAGGAAGTAAAGGTTTAACACTGCATATCCAGCAAAGTGGTGTAGATGTTCGATTTGCGAATGCAAATAGAACACCGGCTGAGACCAAGCAAGATGGACTTATTACAGCAAGTGAATTAACTGATGCTGGAATTAATTTGAGTGGTGAAGCTTTTCAAATTGCTGTGGAAATAATATATGTTGGTGAAAGTGATGCTGAAATTAGGGTGATTATAACTCAAGGTGTCAACAGTGTTGGCAAAACTTGTAGGTTTGAGAATATACAATCCTACATGAGTACGAACTTTGCAATCAGTTCATGGCAGGCGCAAGGAAAAGTTACATTTGTATCAGTAATAGAGTATACGGAATTAACATTAAAGAATTTTGGTATTCCAGACAAAGAGTTTAACGCGACATATTCATCAGAGAGCGGAATCTTACCATCTGTAATATCAAGTTGGAATAAAGTCAGAGTGAGCGGGGCAGTAACCATTGGTTCAGAGGTAACAACATCTGATGCTGCGTTGTTGCTTTTCGGAGGAGATTCAGCAAGTACTAATTGGAACAATCCAAACGGAAGCAGTAAAGGCTTAACCGTGCATATTCAGCAGAGCGGGGTGGATGTCCGCTTTGCGAATGCACACAGAATACCATCGGAGACCAAGCAAGATGGACTTATTACAGCGAGTGAATTAACGACTGCCGGAATCAATTTAAGTGGAGAAACGATTCAAGTAATAACCGAAATTTTATATGTAGGAGAAAGCAATGTAGAATTCACTCTAATTCTGGCGCAAGGAGAGAATAGCATTGAAAAGACATGTTCATTTGAGAATATCCAGTCCTATATGAGTAAGAACTTCGCAATCAGCTCATGGCAGGTGCAAGGAAAAGTTACCTTTGCTTCAGTGTTTAATTATCAAGAGTTGACATTTAGTGATATGAATATAGCAGATCGTTTATTTGAGGCATCTTATGCTTCAGAAAGCGGGAAATTACCGACAACAATACAACTTTGGAACATGATAAGAGTCGTCGGAGAAGTGACCATTGATTCAGAGGTAACAACATCTGATGCTGCGTTGTTGCTTTTCGGAGGAGATTCATCAAGTGCCAATTGGAATAATCCAAACGGAGGAAGCAAGGGTTTAACACTGCATATTCAGCAGAGCGGGGTGGATGTCCGCTTTGCGAATGCACACAGAACACCATCGGAGACCAAGCAAGATGGACTTATTACAGCGAGTGAATTAACGACTGCAGGAATTAATTTAAGCGGGGAAACAGTTCGAGTAACAACAGAAATTATATATGTAGGAGAAAACAATGTAGAATTTACTGTAATTTTGGTACAAGGGGAGAATAGCATCGAAAAGACTTGTACGTTTGAGAATATACAATCCTATATGAGTACAAACTTTGCAATCAGTTCATGGCAAGTGCAAGGAAACGTGTTATTTGCATCGGTGTTAGAATCACACGAACCAGAACAATCAGAAATAACGGAATTAACTTTTGTAAATCTAGGAATTGCTGATAAAGTGTTTGACAAAACGTATTCTTCAGAAAGTGGTGTGCTACCATCTACAGTAACAAGTTGGGATAAGGTCAGAGTTGTAGGAGAAGTAACCATAGGTTCAGAAGTAACCGTAGGGGACGCTGCGTTGTTGCTTTTCGGAGGAGATTCCTCAAGTGCTAATTGGAATAATCCAAACGGAGGAAGCAAGGGCTTAACACTGCATATTCAGCAAAGTGGAGTGGATGTCCGATTTGCGAATGTAAACAGAACACCGTCGGAGACCAAGCAAGATGGACTTATTACAGCGAGTGAATTAACGACTGCCGGAATCAATTTAAGTGGGGAAACAGTTCGAGCAACAACTGAAATTATATATGTAGGAGAAAACAATGTAGAAGTTACTGTGATTCTGGCACAAGGAGAGAATAGCATTCAAAAGATCTGTACATTTGAAAATATCCAATCCTATATGAGTACGAACTTTGCAATTAGCTCATGGCAGATACAAGGAAAAGTTACATTTGGTTCTGTCATTGAATACACGGATGTCACATTTTCCGATTGTGGTATTGAAGACAAGACATTCGGAGGCAATGCCTTAGTTGGTAAAGGAACATTTGAGAATATTACTTCTTTAGACAAGGTGAGATTTCAAGGAGCGCTGGCCTTTACAACATCTAATGATTGGCATTTGATGATTGGTGGTAAAGCCGATTCTTATAATGATGCTCTTTCAAGAGGAGTAATGCTTGTAAAACAAGAGGGAGGTTTTGCTTTAAGATGTACGATTTTTGATGACAATGGAAACCAAACATATCATCAAGAACCTACAGTTTATACTGCACGTGAACTGGAAAGTGCCGGAATAACCTATGAAGAACAACCAATGTTTATTGAGATGACATTCCTTTATACAGGAACGGATAAGAGTGATTTACAAGTTGGTTTGACCATTAGTAATGGCGTAGGCGAATTAAGCGGAAAGACCGTTACGTTTGAAGATGTTACAAGTGAATTGACAACGAATCTTGCGTTTAATGGGTATTGGTCAGATGGTGCATTAGCATCTGTGACGAGCACGGCAGATGAAAGTGCAGAGTATGATCTGATTAATGGAGATTATGTGATTACATCGGATGCAACTATTTTGGCATTGGATGGTGGTTTGGTTTCTTCCGGAAAAACCATTACAGAGGCGGGAACATACAATCTAATGACTGTACAAAATGGTGTGTTAAGAAAGACAACGTTAGTTGTGACAGAAACGTTACCACCAGGGCCTATCAACCTCACGTTTTCCGACTGCGGTATAGAGGATGCAGAATTTAATACTGGTAACACTGGAAGATATATTGGAAAAGCACCTGCGAACGTAACAAGCTTAGATAGGGTAGTGTTTAAAGGTATGTTTGCATTCACATACTATAATGACCCGAACCTAATGATTGGTGGAGAAGCAGAACACTATGGCGAAGAAAAGACGCGCGGTATTATGCTTGTAAAGCAAGGAACGAGCATAGGTCTTCGTTGCCAAATCTATAAAGACGGTGCACGCACATACAATCGTGAAGTAGATGTTTATACAGCAGCGGAGATGGAAGAAGCGGGAATTTCCTTTACGAATCAACCATTGCTTGTCACGATGTCCTTTACATACACAGGTGATTCCAAGGAAAATGTAGTTGTATCTTTGGATGTTAGTAATGGTGTTAATAGCCTTACAGGCAAAACTGTAACCTTTGAAAATGTTACGGCTGATTTGACTACAAATGTCGTATTTAATTCACAGTCTTCAGCTGGAAAGATTGCATCTGTTTCTACAGAAAAAGAGTTGACTGCTAAAAGTTATAGTTTGAATGACGGTGCATATTTATTTGATACTGCAGGTCATATCACGGCAATTAACGGTGCATTGACAGACAGAGGAGCGGAACTTAAAAAGGCTGGAACTTATACACTTATGGGTGTAGTTGACGGTGTTGTCAGCACAAGAATAGTATCTTTATATGCACTTGGCGATATGGATTTGAGTGCAGTAATCAATGATGATGGAAATGTGGCAAATACAATCAGTTCAAAAGAACTTGTTATCATTAAGAAATGTATTGCTGACGAAAGCAAATATACACAAGCTCATCTAAAAGCAGCAGACCTTTCAAATGATAATTTAGTAGATGAAGATGATGCAAAAGCAATGCGCCAAGTTCTTGTTGGAGAGATTGCACTAGGTGAATATTATCCGGCAGCAATGTCCTATGAGTATTTAGGCGGAGACGAAGTGATGCCACTCAGTGGTTACTTCGGACCTTATGCAAAAGATGGAATGAATTATCTGACAGATGAGATTTATTCGGCATTGAGTGATGCAAACATTAATTTAGTTGTATCTTCATCACAGGATTACATGGATGGTGTTTATGCTGGCGAGGATTTCAATGGAGCACAGGCAGTTACAAAAGCATTACAGTTGTCTGAAAAATATAAGATGGGAATGTATGTGCTGAATAGTAATTTGAATTTCATCTATGCAACAGGAGAGACTGCAACCAACAAGGAAATTGGTAATCAATATAATAAAACATACAATGTAATGGAACGTGATCGTTACATCACCACTGGAGCTGAAGCGGCAAATTATTTGGCAAATTATAGTTATTTTGATTCGTATTTGGGAACTATGGTAAGAGACGAGCCATGCACAGCAACATTCCCAGCTACCAATCAAGCTTTGCTTGACAGTGGAAATCGCTTAGAATGGTATAGTGATGTGGCAAGCATTTTAAACAGCTATAGTAATTCATTTGGTTATTTAAATGCGCAGTGCTATTCGGGAAGGAATAAGGATAATCCATCTTTAATTTTGGGCAATATTAGTGAAGACTGGGAAGATGAATCATCTGTCGCACTATATACAGAGTATTTAAATGAGATTTTAACAACCACAAAGATTCCGGTACTTTCCTATGATAACTATATGTATGGAAATGGAGTGGATGGTAAAAAGCGTTCTGCGCAGGATGCAAATACATGGATTGTTAATCTTGATACGGTTCGAACTGTTGCAAAGAAGAATGATACCGGAAAAGAAGTACCATTTTGGACACAGGTAGCTGCAGGTGGTTACTTTGACGGCGATTCTACAACGATTAGCAGTACTGACAATATTATGACCCAGGCACAGTTTAACTGGCAAGTTAACGTTCCATTGGCATTTGGCGCAAAAGGAATTACATACTTTCCGCTTATCCAACCGTCCGATTTTGCAAATGCAGGTGATTTAGATAATAATCTGACAAGAAACGGTATGATTAATACTGAATATGAGACAACGAAGTGGTATACATATGCAAAAGAACTCAATGAACAAATCACTTCTGTAGACCATGTGTTGATGAAAGCGGATAATAAAGGTATTATTATATCAGATGGAACAGATTCTTATGCGTATGGCAATATGGTCGGCATTAGTTTTCAACAGACTGGCAGTAACTGGTTCAGACCTTATAGCGTCAAGGATTATACATTAGGAGCATACGAAGAAACTGACCCGCAAGGGCGTGTAACAAACTTTACATCTTCTAATACGAAGTACGGTGCAATTGCAGGTGTATTCAGTTATCAAGGAAAGACAGCATATTATGTTGTAAACTGGTCTGACGTCACTACAGGAACAGACACGGTTACACTTACATTTGATAAAGCAACTAACTATACTGTGATTCAGAACGCAAAAGAAACTGCAAAAAGTGGCGATACATGTCAACTTTCATTGGCAGCAGGAGAAGGTGTATTAGTAGTTTTAAATAATTAATAATTTTCAACAGTAAAATAAGGAGGGGGCTTATTATTTGATTTGCTCCCTCTTTTGTAAAAAAGCGAAAAAACAGGAAAGGGGTACTTTATGAAGGAGTATATTCTTAAAATGAAAAATCCAGCTCATAATTGGGAAAACGCTTCACCTATCGGCGCGGGCTCTTTGGGAGCGATGGTTTATGGGAGAGTAGCGATAGAACGCATATCATATAATGAAGAAACCATTTGGGATGGTAGAGAGATAAGTACCTGTAATCCTTATTATAGAGATAAATTAGAGCATCTTCGTTCTCTTTTTCTTCAAGGAAAGGATTACGAGGCAAATGAATGGGCGTTAAAAGAATTTAACAATGACTTTTTCGAGATTAAACCATTTCAAGCGGCTGGTGAGATTGAATTAGAACTTCATCAGGACAGTGAAGTGGATTTTTATGAGCGTTTACTTGATTTAAAACGTGGTGTTTTGACAATTAACTATGAAAAAAATGGAGTACATTACACTCGTGAGAACTTTGCATCCCATCCGGCGAGGCTGGTTTGTACGAGACTTACATGTGATGACTCTTTTACAGGGAATCTTCGTTTTCAGAGAGAAAACACAAAAGAGATTCAGATAGATATAGATGGAGGCACAGCAGTAATGAACTGCTTGTGTGGGACAACCGGGACGGACAATTTGTTTCGTGTTACAATAAAAGTAGTAACAGATGGTAAAATTGAGCGTCATTTTGATCCGACGAATTTCTC
>JAZQBW010000084.1:0-5788 GCA_045545895.1 Faecalimonas sp. | reverse complement strand
TACACCAAATCTTCCGGATCAATAATGAATTCGATTAAGGTTGGAGTCTTTGTATTTTTCTTTGCTTCCTCAAAAGCTGCCTGAACATCTTCCGGCTTAAACACACGCATTCCCTTTGCACCATAGCTTTCTGCCAATTTTACAAAGTCCGGTGTGTATGGCGGGCATTCACAACCTTCTGTGCCACAATTTCCCACGCAGGATTTACCGGAACGCAAACAGGTCATGGAATAGCGTTTTCCATAGAACAATTTCTGCCACTGACGAACCATTCCTAAATACGAGTTATTAAACACACATAAAATTAATGGTAGTTCCTGAAGTACTGCTGTTGCAAACTCCTGAATGTTCATCTGCATACCGCCATCCCCGGAAATCATAATCACCGGTGTGTCCGGATTGCCAATCTTAGCACCTACAGCACCCGGGAATCCATATCCCATAGTTCCAAGTCCTCCTGAAGTCAAAAGTTTCTTGCCTTCCGTCAATTCCAAATATTGTGTTGTAAACATCTGATGCTGACCTACGTCCGTAACAACAATGGCCTCATCAAAGGTTTCATTGATGGTCTGAATAATTTTTTGCGGAGTCAGTTTTGCACTTTCTTGCATGGTCAACGGATGCTCTGCTTTCCATGTATCAATCTGAGACAGCCATTTTTTGGTGTCCAATTCATGCACATACTCTAAGATTTTCTCAGTAGCATCCAAGGCATCTGCAACAATCGGAACATCCACATGTACATTTCTCGAAATAGAACCGGTGTCAATATCAATATGTACAATCTTTGCCTTCGGTGCAAATGCATGTAGTTTCCCTGTAATACGGTCATTAAATCTGGTGCCAATTGAGAATAATAAATCACACTCACTCACTGCCATGTTGGCAGCATAAGCTCCATGCATCCCTAAATTTCCAACAAATAACGGATGGTTTGTAGGAATTGCCCCTCTTCCCATAATAGTGGTAACTACGGGCACATTTGTCAGCTCTACAATCTTCTTAAAATTGTCATTCGCCTTAGCAATATTCACGCCACCACCTGCAAGAAACAATGGTTTCTTTGCTCTCTCCAACATATCCAGCGCACGCTTCAACTGTCCAATATGTACAGATGTATTTGGCTTATATCCTCGTATATTCACAGTCTCCGGATAGTCAGCACTTCCCAGCTCCGCCATCACATCCTTTGGTAAATCTACGATAACCGGTCCCGGTCTCCCTGTTCTTGCAATATAAAATGCTTCTTTGATAATACGTCCCAAATCTTCACGATTCTGAACTGTGATACCCCACTTACAGATACTTCTTGTAATACCCACAATATCCGCTTCCTGAAATGCATCGTTACCTATTAAATATCTTGGAACCTGTCCGGTAAAGCACACCAATGGCACACTGTCATAATTGGCAGTTGCAATTCCAGTAACAATATTCGTCGCACCTGGACCGCTAGTCACAAGACACACTCCTACTTTTCCGGTGCTTCTTGCATATGCATCCGCCTCATGAACCAACGCCTGCTCATGTCTTGGCAATATGACTTTAATCTCATCCTGTTTAAATAACTCATCTCCAATATCAATAATGGTAGCTCCCGGATATCCAAACAGAACTTCTACCCCTTCCTCTTTCAGGGCCTTCACCAGCAACCTATTTCCTGAAATCTTTTTCATACTTAGCCTCTCTCATCTGTCTTTTAAATTTATTGTAATCTCTCATATCTCACAAACTCATATTCTAAATCAAAGTAGGTCTGCTCCTCGCTCACACCTGTGACTACCCATTCATCCTTCTCATCCAGATTTGGGAAATAGGTGTCTGCCTCATAGGCATGATTCACCTTTGTTACATGAGCCACCTTACAATATGGAAGAAACTGTCTGTAAATGCTTTCGCCGCCGATGATGTAGATGTCTTCCTCATTGTATTTCTTTAATTCTTCTAAAACTTCTTCTACCGTATGAAGAACAATGGCATCCTTCACTTGATAGTTCTTGTCTCTGGTAAGCACAATGTTGGTTCTCTTTTTCAACGGCATTCCATTTGGAAAACTCTCTAATGTTTTTCTTCCCATAACAACCACCTTATTCATAGTTGTCTCACGGAAAAACTTCATGTCAGCCGGAATGCTGACCAACAATTTGTTTTCATTGCCGATTGCCCAGTTTTTGTCTACTGCAACAATTAAATTCATATATAATCCCTCTCTTCTAAACTGCAATTGGAATATCCTTAATCTGTGGTCCTGTTACATAATTGTCCAGTCGCACATCATCCGGTGTAAAATCATAGAAATCCTTAATCTCCGGATTCAGCCAAAGTGTCGGCGCCGGAAGTGGCTCTCTGGAAATCAATTCTTCCACAAGTGGAATATGTCTGTCATAAATATGAGCATCTGCAATTACATGCACAAATTCACCCACCTGCATATCGCAAACCTGTGCAAGCATATGAACAAGGACTGCATATTGGCATACATTCCAGTTGTTCGCCGCTAATACATCCTGTGAACGCTGATTTAAAATGGCATTCAACACTAACTTTTCACTGTCTGGCTTCTTCGTTACATTAAAAGTCATGCTATATGCACATGGATACAGATTCATCTCATGTAAATCCTGATGGACATAGATATTAGTCATAATACGACGGCTGTATGGATTGTTCTTAAGGTCATAAATCACTCTGTCAACCTGGTCCATCATGCCCTCTTTATATTGATGTTTCACGCTCATCTGATAGCCATATGCTTTTCCAATAGAACCATCCTCATCTGCCCAACTATCCCAGATGTGTGGCTTCAAATCATGAATATTGTTAGACTTTCTTTGCCAAATCCAAAGAAGCTCATCTACACAACTCTTAATACCGGTACGTCTCAGTGTCAACGCTGGAAATTCTTTTGATAAATCATAACGATTCACTACACAGAATTTTTTAATTGTATAAGCATAGCTGCCATCCTCCCATTTCGGACGAACCTTTTCCCCTTCTGTACTCACACCATTATCAATAATATCACGGCACATGTCTATAAACACTTTGTCTGCATAACTCATATCTATTTCCTCCTAAATCTATCTTTTGATTGTAACATACTTTTGTTCTTTCTACAAACACTCATTACAAAATTCGTTGAAACACTTTTGCTTCTTGCAAAGTTTTCATAACCAAATAGAAAATAATAGACTGTATTGGCACCTGAATTACCTGCTGAATCAATTTTGTAGGAAGAGATGCTAAGAAAGCTGCCCCAAAATAAAGGTATGACCAGTATGTTCCCAGTAATAGGTTAATGAAAATGGCAACTACTGTCTTAGACAATAGAATTCTCCACAAAGTAATAGGCTTTTTATAAAGCATGACTCCATAAATCATTGGTCCCAAAATGGCACTAAGCGTATATCCGATTAAAAATGGTCCTGTCGGCTTGATTATAAACTTGAGAATATCTGCTACTCCACCCATAATTCCACCTACTACCGGTCCAAATAGGGTAGCGGTCATCTGAGTGGCAATAAATGAAATGCCAATTTTCATAGTCTCTGTAATCTGAACACTCCATTGCCCCAGAATAATTCCAAGAGCAATAAGGAGCGCAGTGATTACCAGCGTTCTCGTTTTCTTTAACTCATCATAGGAATCCAAAAATACATTTCTTCTCTCTTTTCCAAAAAAGCGCCTTTTTGTAAACATAAAAAAATACCTCCTTTGCAGTAATCCTTAAAGCTGCATAGCAGGTATTTTTGACTTCTTCGCCATCTTCTCTGTCATGTGCAGCAGCGGGATGCAGAATCTGTACCGCAAGCACTGAAACTTCTCAGATACTTTTCGTCCAGCCGGCAACTCCCCGTCCGGCTGGCACTTAACGCACATATTCTTACTCTGCTCTTCTTTTTATAATTTGATAGAAAGATTGTAGCACATGGACCATATCTGGTCAATAGAATCTACTCTATGGCGACACCATATCAGGCGCCACCATGATATCATCCGCTTGCAAGGATTTCATTTCAGAACCGATATCCATACCAGATTCCATTATTCCCGTTGGCAGATTCATATCTACACCATTTTTTATTGGAACTTGTCTCATGAACAGAAATCCAACACATGCAATCACTCCTACCACAAGTGGAATGCCGATGAAAACTGCAATGACGATTGCAAGCACAGTCTTTCCTGCAGATGTCTTTGCCAATTGAGACTGAATTCTCCTGATAGCAAATGTCGCTTCTTTTACAAATCGGATTTCATCCACACTCAATTCTTCTCCACATTCCTTCAAAAGGTCTGCATAGCGTACCACTTTTTTAAATGTTGACAAGGATTCTTTCTTATCCGGCAAATCCTGTGCCACATACGCCGCAGCAGTCATACAATTTCTAAGCGCCCAAATCTCCCCTTTTTCGGCCGCTTTGGTAACCATTTCCGTTCTCACATCCTCATCCATCCCGTGAGTTCTTGCATACAGACACATAGCTGGTGCAAATTCTGCCTCCGCAGCTGCCTTTAACAGTGAACTGAACGGCTCCTGTGTATATTCTCCCTCCGCATAACGAGTCACATACGCATACTGTGCTGCGCGTACACCTTTATTTGCAAGTTCTAAAAGTTCTTCCTGACTTATTGTATCCGTGATACCCGCTTTGATAGCTTCCATCTCATTTTCCACTCTGTTCGTTTTAAATGTGGCTGCATCTGTATGTATGGTTGTGCGGTATTCACTTTGTTTAATCAGTTCTTCCGTTGTATGCTCATTGTCTATGGTGTGTTCTGCCTGCCAACGAAGTAATTTCACCGGCATAAAGATTGCAAAGATGCCCAAAGTAATTATAGTAAGTATGCCCCAAACCAAATATTTTAAAAACAGACTGCCAACAGAACCAGCGAAAATCAATCGTCTGGAATCCGTAACCGTATGTCCTTTTTCCCATCTTAATTTGATAACATCCCCCCAAGCAACTCCTACAAATGGCACAAACGATACCAATCCTGCCAATAGGTTTGTTCCAAGCAGACCTAAGACTCCACCATCAAAATAACTATTATTATCTTCTTCTCCTTCAAAATGAGTGTGTTTAGCCACCCACTTCCGCATGGCGACACTTAACCAAAGGCCATATATTCCTAATGTAATAACAGTTAAAAACCACCATAAAATGTACTTTCCAAATAACTGTGCACCTTTTCCGTCAAAATACTTACGTCTCCCACATACCACAGTATGTTTTGCTTCCCATCTTTGCAACATGCAACACATCCATGGGTATGCGATTCCCAGTGTGATAATTGTCACAAAGTTGGCCAAAAAGTGGTACCCGATATACGCCCAATAACCACCATCAAAATAGGACCTGTTTTCACTATAAGTTTCCATATGCTACCTCCTCTTTTGTATATACGTTCATTCCTTTCATAAAAGTATAACGCATTACGGGAAAGCAATCAATCTTTTAAACCAAAAAGATAGTGTTTAAACAAAAAAAGTGCGTCATGACGCATCTCATTTTGGGCAACAAAAAAAGCACGAGACGGGATTCGAACCCGCGACCCTCGCCTTGGCAAGGCGATACTCCACCACTGAGCCACTCGTGCATATGTCAGTTTTTCAACCGAACAATAGTTATTATACTCATAGACTTATACTTTGTCAATTACTTTTTTAAATTTTTTTCACTTTTTTCACTTCCATAAAATATCTCCAAATTTTGCATATTTTTTAATATATCTATGATATAATATCCATAAATATTAGCCTGAAAACACACGGAGGTACATACTA
>JAZQBW010000083.1:0-9615 GCA_045545895.1 Faecalimonas sp. | reverse complement strand
GTTTACAACGTGCTAACCTTATAGTATCTCTGTGAGCAGTTGTTTAGTCTTTTTAGAATCTTTCGCACTGTGATTGAATGTATGAATTAGACTTTGTGCTTCTGACTGCTCAGACATACTTTTTGTGCATGATGTTATTGTGAAAAAAGAATATTAAGAAAAACATAGCCACTTGCAAACTAAAAAAAATCAGGCATAGAGGCGTGGATTTGCCCCTGGCCCAGCCTTTCTCTGTCCGTATCCCACCATTTGTTGCAGAGCCAAGAAGGGGACCTGCCACCCAGGTCCCCTTTCGTCCTTATTCAAGGAATTTATGATAAATTCTTCAAATCTTCTAACCATATTGTGGCACAAGCATCACTTGGCATCCGAAGGTCTCCACGTGGAGAAACTGCAACACTTCCCACCTTTGGTCCATCCGGCAGACAAGAGCGTTTGAATTGCTGTGAGAAGAAACGTCTATAGAAGGTATTTAACCATCTCAGAATGGTCTCCTCATCATACATTCCAGCAAACGCTTCTTTTGCAAGACGATATATCTTGCTAGGCTCATAGCCAAAACGAAGTGCATAATACAGGTAAAAATCATGGAGTTCATATGGCCCCACCAAATCTTCCGTCTTCTGTGCAATCTCTCCATCCTTTGGTGGAAGTAGTTCCGGACTTACCGGTGTATTAAGCACATCTAACAATACAGCCTTTAACTCTTCATCCGTACATGTATCTGCATAATACTGTACCAGATGGCGAACCAATGTCTTTGGCACAGAACCATTGACACCATACATAGACATATGATCTCCATTGTAAGTTGCCCAGCCAAGTGCCAATTCTGACATGTCACCAGTACCGATTACCATACCTCCCGTCTGATTAGCAATATCCATCAGAACCTGAGTACGTTCACGGGCCTGAGCGTTTTCAAAAGTCACATCATGTTTGTCTTCCGGCTGATCAATGTCTCGAAAATGCTGACGCACTGCCTCATTAATATTCACTTCACGAAGTGTGGCTCCCAGCTTTTTCGTCATAAGACAGGCATTCTGATAGGTTCTATCCGTAGTTCCAAAACACGGCATGGTAACACCCTCAATGAATTTCCGCTCTACCCCAAGTAAATCAAAGGCTTTAGCCGTTACAAGAAGTGCCAGCGTAGAATCCAATCCACCTGAAATACCAACAACCGCGCTCTTACAGTTAGTATGAGCCAGACGTTTCTTAAGCCCCATGGCCTGAATGGTAAGAATCTCTTCACAGATTTTCTTTCGCTCAGATAGGCTGCTTGGAACAAATGGCATTGGAGAAAATGTTCTTGTTAATTTTGTTTCTTCTATTTCCAATGAAAACGGCACATGAATCAACTCGTCGTATGCTTCTGACATTTGGAATGTATTGTTTTTACGTCTCTCAGCCACAATACGCTGAATGTCTATCTCGCTGTAAATAGTATCGTTAATAAATCTGGTGGTTTGCTCTAACACAATTCCATTTTCCGCGATAATATTATGGCCTCCAAATACTAAGTCAGTGGTAGACTCCCCTTCACCTGCATTTGCATATATATATCCGCAAATTAATCTTGCTGATTGTCCTAAAATCAGATTCTCACGGTAACTATCCTTTCCAACCACCTCATCACTTGCAGAACAGTTTACAATCAGGGTAGCACCTGAAAGAGCAGCCGTAATGCTTGGTGGCATCGGTGACCATACATCCTCGCAGATTTCGGCAGAAACTACTAAATTTTCCATTTCCTCACATTCGAACAAAATTTGTGGTCCAAATGGAATCTCCTCATCTTCAAACAAGATCCAATCCGCCTGTTTTGGTCCCGGTTCAAAGGCACGCATTTCATAAAATTCATTGTAGTTTGGTAAAAATGTCTTGGTAACCAGACCAAGAAGTTCTCCGTCACAGATAGCTGCTGCCACATTATATAATTTGCCTCGTACCATATATGGGAGCCCCACAAAAATCAATGCCTGTTTACCCATGGTATGAGCCACAATCTTTTTTAACGCATCTTTTGCTTTTTTCAACAATATCTCTTGAGAAAACAAATCACCACAGGTGTACCCTGTA
Organism: Faecalimonas sp.; assembly: GCA_045545895.1. Taxonomy (GTDB): domain Bacteria; phylum Bacillota; class Clostridia; order Lachnospirales; family Lachnospiraceae; genus Faecalimonas. The sequence continues at coordinate 7,533 of JAZQBW010000083.1, read as the reverse complement.
ACACACAACTCCGGAAAAGCGATAATCTTTGCCCCATTTGCCACTGTCTCGTCGATCAATCGGCAAATTTCTTTTTGATTGTGTTCCACATCCGCCACTTTAATGGTTGGCGTTGCAGCTGCAACTTTTACAAATCCCTGCTTCATCCTTAGCAACCTCCTCTTTTTAAAATCATCTGCTTTTCTTCAAAATCTCTTTTAATTCTTCTACAGAAAATGAATAACTTGTATTGCAGAAATGGCAGTGCATTTCTATCTCTTTTCCATCATTTATCATTTCCTGAATATCTTTTCTTCCAATACTAATCAACGCCTTTTCTACTCGCTCTTTGGAACAGTTACAAGTAAACTCTGTAGACATGGTATCTGTAAACTCAACATCCATACCCTCCAATACCGTTTCCAAAATCTTTTCCGGAGAATAGCCTTGGTCTAGCATGGCTGTCACAGAATCAATTTTCGCTATATTTTGTTCCAGCTTGTCTACCACTGCATCCTCTACAAATGGCATCACCTGCACAATAAAGCCTCCCGCCTGTTTCACCGTATTATCTTTTTCCATTAACACACCAAGCCCCACTGAAGATGGCACCTGTTCTGAAGTTGCAAAGTAATAAGTCAAATCTTCTGCAATCTCGCTGGTCGTTAAAATAGTCTGTCCAACATATGGCTCTTTTAACCCCATATCTTTAATCACGCTAAGTACACCCAAATCCAATGCTGCCGCCACATCTAATTTTCCCTTTTTGCTTGGCGGAAGCATGACATTTGGATTTTCCACATATCCTTTTACATTACCCTTCACGTCTGCAGTTACAGTAAGACCTTGGATAGGTCCATTGCACTTAATTTGAATGGTAAGCATGTCCGAATCATTCTTCATCATGCTCCCCATCATGGCACCTGCAGTTAACAGTCGGCCAAGTGCCGCTGTTGCCACCGGGCTTGTGTTGTGCGCCGCTCTTGCAGTCTCTACTACATTTCTGGTAGTTGCCGCAAAAGCTCTGATTTGACTGTTTGCAGCCGTTGCTCTTACAATATAATCTTTCATATTATTTTCCTTTCTCTCTTGCCACCACATAGATGCGCTCGCTTTCCTCTGTAGGAACCTCCCTTGTAAATGCATCATAGGCAGTGATATATTCTAATCCGGATTGTTCTACCAATCCTTTGATTGTTTCCAAATCATACGCTTTCTGGAAATGGGTTTCCTGATATTTTCGATATAACCCAGAATCCCTTTCCCTGATAAACAGATTCAACTCATACTCATTGATCTGTTCTTCCTCATAATAATAATTATCCCAGATAAAGCTACAGTCCTCTCGGTCCTCCGCAATGGTCTGATTACCCATCACTTCTTTGTACTTATAGACTGTATTAAAATCGAAAATAAATACGCCCTTTGGATCAAGATAATTATTGACCAATTGGAAAACTTCTAGTAATTCCTCTTCCTCTGTGATGTAGTTGATGGAATCGCAAATACTAATAATGGCTTTTACTGTTCCATAAAGTTCAAACTCTCGCATGTCCTGAAGCAGATATAAAATATCATACCCCGATTCCTGGCGTTTTTCCATAGCAATTTCCAACATTTCCTCTGCATTGTCCACACCAATCATGTCGTAGCCTGCTTTCGCAAGAAGTTCCGTCATATTTCCCGTTCCACAGCCCAGGTCCAGTACCAGACCATTCTCTATCCTATATTCTTTTAATAGTCCTATTACATATGCTGCCCACTCTTCATATGGAATATTATCCATAAAAGTGTCATAGACAGCAGCAAAACTTGTATATGCATCCAAAGCGGTATGCTCCTTTCCTCATCTCCTACAATTCATCAATCTGCCAATCAATGGCCTCTTCCCCATTGGCCACCAAAAAATCATTGGTCTGACTAAAAGGCTTGCTTCCAAAAAAACCTCTGTAGGAGGATAATGGACTTGGATGAGGCGCCTCCAGAATAAGATGTTTTGGGTTATTTAGCATGGATTTCTTCATCTGTGCCGGTCTGCCCCATAAGATAAATACCATTGGCCTATCCTGCTCATTCAATACACGAATGGCTGCATCTGTAAATTCCTCCCAGCCAATCCCTCGGTGGGAATTGGCCTGATGAGCACGCACCGTTAAAACCGTATTCAGCATCAGTACACCCTGCTTTGCCCATTTGGTCAGATATCCATGATTTGGAATGCTGCAGCCCAAGTCATCCTGCAACTCTTTATAAATATTCACCAACGAAGGAGGAATCTCCACTCCCGGTTTTACAGAAAAACAAAGCCCATGTGCCTGATTTTCTCCATGATAGGGATCCTGCCCTAAGATCACCACTTTTACCTTTTCTAAAGATGCATAATGAAAGGCATTAAAAATATCATTTGCAGGTGGAAAAATAGTTCTTGTTTTGTATTCTTCACTTACCGTGGCAAAAAGTTTTTTATAATATTCTTTTTTAAACTCCCCTTGTAGCGCTGTTAGCCATGCACCTGTAATTGCCGCCATCTGCCATCCTCCTTACAATCTAACGGATACACCTTTATCCCTTAAATATTGTTTTACTTCTTTGATTTCCAACTCTTTAAAATGAAACAGGGACGCCGCCAGCGCCGCATCTGCTTTTCCCTCTGTCAATGCTTCGTAGAAATGTTCTAAGGTTCCTGCACCGCCTGATGCAATAACCGGAATGGAAACAGCCTCCGAAATTGCTCTTGTTAATTCCAAATCGTATCCAGCCTTTGTACCATCCCCATCCATGCTGGTAAGCAAGATTTCACCGGCGCCAAGGCTTTCCACTTTCTTTGCCCATTCCACTGCATCGATTCCAACATCAATGCGTCCACCATTTTTATAAATATTCCAACCGGTTTCGTCTGCCCGCTTTTTTGCATCAATTGCTACAACCACACATTGGCTTCCAAACTTTTCAGCTGCTTCACGAATCAATTCCGGACGATTAATGGCAGATGAGTTAATGGAAATCTTGTCTGCACCTTCTCTCAAAAGCGCTTTAAAGTCATCTACCGTACGAATGCCTCCACCTACTGTAAAGGGAATAAACACATTGGCAGCCACCTGGCGAACCATATCTACCACTGTTTCTCTTGCATCAGAAGATGCTGTAATATCCAAAAACACTACTTCATCTGCCCCTGCCTCATCATACGCTTTTGCAATGGCTACCGGGTCCCCTGCATCTATCAAATCCACAAAATTGACACCCTTCACCACTCGACCATTATGTACATCCAGACAAGGAATGATTCTCTTTGTAAACATGAACTCTTCTCCTCACATTCTTTGGCTCTCTTATATTAGAGTTCCACAAAATTTTTCAAAATCTGAAGTCCCACATCACTGCTTTTTTCCGGGTGGAACTGACAGGCAAACACATTCCCCTGCTCGACCGATGCGTGAATATGTGTGCCATATTCCGTAGTTGCCTTCACAATCTCTTCATTCTCTGCTTTCAAGTAATAAGAATGCACAAAATAAACGTATGCATCCTCCTTTATGCCACGAAATAGCCTTCCGTCATTTTGCAAATGCAGCGAATTCCAACCCATATGAGGAATTTTTAGGTTCTCTCCATCTGGAATTCTGCAAATCTCACCTTTTAACACGCCAAGACCAGCCACACCCTTTGTCTCGTCACTCTTTTCAAACAAAAGCTGTAGGCCCAGACAAATCCCCAAAAAAGGAATATTTCGTTCCACCACTTGGTAAATCACCTGATCCAAATGATACTTTCTCAAATTCCCCATGGCATCGCCGAAAGAACCAACCCCCGGCAAAATCACTTTATCTGCGCTTAAAATCTCCTCTGGGTCACGGGTAATGATAACCTCTTGCCCAAGTTTTTGCAAAGCCTTTTCCACACTTTTCATATTGCCCGCATCATAATCTATGATTGCTATCATCTTCGTCGTTCCTCTCATTATCTAACGTCCAATTCAAACCAAAATGCAACGCCGTTATTATAATTAATCACACCATATTCTTTTCGGAAAGATTCCATAATGGCTTTCACAATGGAAAGTCCGATTCCATTTCCTCCATACTCCCTGGTATGCGCCTTATCTACTTTATAAAACTTATTCCAGATTTGGTCAATATCTTCTTTTGGAATCTGTTTCCCCGTATTAAACACCGAAACCCGTGCCGTGCCTTTTTCTTCGTCCACGGATACCCGAATGTCAATCACCTTTTCATTTTCCAAATGATTCAAAGCATTGCTGAAATAGTTGCGGAACACCTGCTCCACTTTCCATTCATCAGACCACACATACACGGGTACACTTGTATCCAGACGCACATCTGCCTCTTTTTGCTGGATGAGTATCTCACAGCTTTGTACAACGCCTTGAATTAAATCCATTACATTAAAACGTTGGAAATTCACCTCTTCTTCTCCCACTTCCAACTGATTCAAAGTCAAAAGATTCTGCACCATTTGATTCATCTTTGCCGCTTCGTCCATAATGACATCACAGTAAAAGGCTCTGCTTTCCGGATCATCCGAAATCCCTTCCTTTAGCCCTTCCGCATATCCTTGAATCAAGGCAATAGGAGTTTTTAACTCATGGGACACATTTCCGATAAATTCGGTTCTCATGGTCTCCATCTTCTCTTTTTTCTCAATGTCCTTCTGTAGTTCATAGTTGGCACTTTTTAGTTCAGACACTGTCTGCTCCAATTTCTCAGACATGATATTGAAATTCTCACCTAAAACGCCAATCTCATTCTTTCCCCCGCTGGTGTATTTGGCTTGGAAATCCAAATCCGCCATACGTTTTGATATGGTAGCCAGTTCTAAAATAGGATTTGCAATCCGTTTCGAGAAATACCAAACAAACACACATCCAATCAAGGCCATTACCAGCATAATATACATTAAGAATCGATTAGATAGGGCGACACTCTCACGAATACTTTCCAATGGAGTTCTTAGAATAAAAGCACTTCCATCAGTTAGATATCCCCACATTTCAATGTATTCGTCACCATTCATGACACCCTCTGCACTTCGAATCTGATAGTTCTCCTTCTCTTCGAGAAGTTCCCCTTTTCCCTGGTTGATATTCAGCAAATATCCCATCAATTGTGAACGCATTTCCTCTGTCTGCCTATCATTAGAAGTGGAAGTAATAAGGTTTTGTCCATTGCCGGACATAATCACAAAAGCAATATTCCCTACTTCCACCACTTCACTCAGTTCCTCCGCCATATTTTCATAAGAGGAGCCGTTATGTTTCACAGCCTGTTGCATGTTTTCATACACGTCAATCAATGTGGACTGCTTATAAGAAATATAATATCGTCCCAAAAATTGACTGTTAATCAAAGTAGAAATCAGCATAATCGCAATCACCAAACCTATAAATGTGGTAGCGATCTGCCTCTTAATCGATCTATTCATGATATTAATTACTCCACCTCAAACTTGTATCCCATCCCCCAGATGGTCTTAATATAATTTCCCTTGTCCCCCATTTTGCTTCTAAGCTTCTTCACATGGGTATCAATGGTTCTGGCATCTCCAAAATAATCGTAATTCCATACATGATTCAGAATCTTTTCTCGGGTCAGGGCAATCTTTTGATTTTCTATAAAATAGACTAAAAGTTCAAATTCCTTGACGCTAAGATCAATCTCTTGTCCATCCAGCTTTACTATGTGTGCTGTCTTATCAATCTCAATTCCACCTGCGCTTATAGTGCTTCCCGACGCCCCACCGTTCACTCGTTTCAAAAGAGCGTTCACTCTTGCCACAAGAATCTTGGGGCTAAAGGGTTTTGCAATATACTCATCCACACCCAGCTCAAAGCCCTTTAATTCATCTCGTTCTTCACTTCGCGCCGTCAACATCATAATCGGTACTGTAGAACTTTCTCGCACTTCCCTACACACTGCCCAGCCATCCATACGTGGCATCATGACATCTAGGATAATCAATGCTACATCACGATTGGCATAAAAGACATCCATCGCTTCCAGTCCATCTGCTGCTTCCAAAACCTGATAGCCTTCTCTGTCTAAAAAGTCCTTGATGAGTTTTCGCATTCTGCTTTCATCATCTACGATTAATATCTTTACTTTTTCCATAAATTACACCTCGTCCAGTTTCTCTTCACCATACTATCAGAGATTTATGTTTATTTTGTGTTTTTAAGCATAAAAAACACGCATCTTATTTTATTTTAACACAGAGATGTGGATGTAACAAGACAAAGCAAATCCAAAAATCAAGGCGTAGTCTATTGTGACCACGCCCTCTCATGAAGCTCATTCTCTTATTTAATCACACGAATCCATCCTTCTGGAGCTTCGATTCTTCCCATCTGGATTCCTGTCAATGTGTCATAAAGTTTCTTTGTAACAGGTCCCATATCCTGCATTCCACTTGGAAGGCAAATTTCTTTGCCATGGTCTACAATCTTTCCTACCGGAGAGATTACTGCTGCTGTTCCGCAAAGACCACACTCCGCAAAATCTTTTAACTCTTCCACAAACACTTCTCTTTCTTCCACTTCCATACCAAGATATTCCTTTGCCACGTAGCAGAGAGAACGTCTTGTAATAGAAGGTAAGATGGTGTCTGATTTTGGAGTTACCAATTTACCGTCTTTTGTGATAAAGATAAAGTTAGCTCCACCTGTCTCTTCTACCTTTGTTCTGGTAGCAGAATCAAGGTACATATTCTCATCATAACCTTGATTATGTGCATCTACGATTGCGTGAAGACTCATGGCATAGTTAAGTCCTGCTTTGATATGTCCTGTACCATTCGGAGCTGCACGGTCAAAATCACTGATACGGATGGTAAGTGGTTTCACACCACCCTTAAAATATGGACCTACCGGTGTTCCAAAAATTCTAAATTGATATTCATCTGCCGGTTTTACACCGATTACAGGATTGGTTCCAAACATATATGGGCGAAGATATAATGTTGCACCTGAACCATATGGTGGAACAAAATCTTCATTGGCAGCAACTACTTTGTCCACTGCATCCAAGAATTGTTCTACGGAAAATGGTGGCATCTCAAGTCTCTTTGCACTGTCTACCATTCTCTGTGCATTTAAGTCAGGACGGAATGTCACAATGTGACCATCCTCGGTTCTATATGCCTTTAATCCTTCAAAAACGGTCTGCGCATATTGAAGTACACCTGCACACTCGCTAAGTGTCACTGTGGCATCTTCTGTGAGTGCGCCTTCATCCCACGCACCACCTTTATAATTTGAAACATATCTAACATCTGTTTGAATATAACCAAATCCAAGATTTGACCAGTCAATTTGCTTATTAATCATGTCTTTTCCCCCGTTCGAATTTTTATAAATGTTATTATCGTACTTTTCTTTTTAAATGTCAATAGAGTGTACTCCATCTTTTGGAGTACACTCTGTTTTATAACTTACCTCTGCGTCATATTAATAGCTTCAATACCTACACTTCCACCACGTACCACTTCAATGGACTGAAACTGTTCTTTCATCAACTTGATAATGGCATCATTCTTGGT